>JAJTBM010000247.1 GCA_021286885.1 Rhodocyclales bacterium | reverse complement strand
CACCGGCACCGACTCGGTGCTGATGGAACACCTGCTGCGCGCCGCCCAGAAGGGCAAGGAAGTCACCGTGGTGCTGGAACTGATGGCGCGCTTCGATGAAGAGGCCAACATCAGCTGGGCCTCCCGCCTTGAAGAAGTCGGCGCCCATGTGGTGTACGGCGTGTTCGGCTACAAGACCCACGCCAAGCTGCTCCTGCTGGTGCGCCGCGAAGGTCAGCATCTGAAGCGCTACGTGCACCTGGGCACCGGCAACTACCACCCGCGCACCACCCGCTTCTACACCGATTTTGGTCTGCTCACCGCCAACGAGGAAATCGGCGCCGATGTGGCCGAAGTGTTCAAGCAGCTCACCGGCCTTGGCCAGGCGGGCAAGCTGCGCCACCTGTGGCAGGCCCCCTTCACCCTGCAGCCCAACGTGGTGCAGGGCATCAAGAACGAAACCGAAGCGGCCCGGGCCGGGCGCAAGGGACGCATCATCCTCAAGGTGAATGCGCTGCTCGAACCCGAGGTGATCGAAGCCCTGTACGAGGCCTCCCAGGCCGGCGTGGAGATCGACATCATCGCCCGCAGCCTGTGTGCACTGAAGCCGGGCGTTCCGGGGCTGTCGGAGAACATCCGGGTGCGCTCCATCGTGGGCCGCTTTCTGGAGCACCACCGGATCTTCTACTTCTACGCCGACGGGGCCGAGAAGCTCTATCTCTCCAGTGCCGACTGGATGGAGCGCAACTTCTTCCGCCGCATCGAAATCGCCTTCCCCATCCTCGATCCCAAGGTGCACCGACGCGTCATCAAGGAAGGGCTGCGCCCCTACCTGGGCGACAACTGCCAGGCCTGGGAGCTGGATGCGGAGAATCGCTACAAGCGCAAGAGCCCGCGCCTGACCCGACGCGCCGCCCAGGAAATCCTGCTCCAGGATCTCACCGGGCAGCTGGTCGGCCCCCAGCCCTTACATCCTGAAACGCCCGCTTAACGCGGGAAACACGGCCAAAGCCGCAAGCCCCGGGGTTCGCTGATGTAGAATCCCGGGCTTGACCGATTTTTTCGATGGCTGAATCCATGCACCTGACCCGCCTCTGCCGCGCCCTGCTTCCGCTGTCTGCTGCTGCACTCCTCGCCTCCTGCGGGGGCGGTGGGGGTAGCTCAGCCTCTGCTCCGCAAAACGTCACCGTCACCGCCGGCGACACCCAAGTGACCATCACCTGGACTCAGGAATCCGGCGTGACCTACTGGCTGTGGTATGACGAAGGCACTACCGTCAGCACCACTTCCAAAACAGCCTCCACCAAGGTGCAGAGCATGGTGACGCCCTACCCCCTGTCGGGCCTCACCAACGGCACCACTTACACCTTTGCACTCAACGGACGGGTGGATGGTGGCGAAGGCGGCCCCCTGTCCACTGCCGTCACCGTCACCCCACGCTTGGCGGGTGCCACCTGGAACACCGGGGGTAGCTTGGGCAGCACCGAAATGCGCGGCCTGTCCTACGGCACCGCCAGCGACTCCACCACCTACACCTACGTGGCCGTGGGTGCCGGCGGAGTCAAGTACAAGAGCACCGACGGCAAGACCTGGACCGCCATCACCAGCAACACCGCCACCGATTTCAACGCCTCGGTCTATGGCCTGGGCTATTACTTAGCCGTGGGCAACAGCGGCCTGATCCAGTACAGCTCCGACATCAGCACCTGGACCACCGCCACCTCCAACACCACCAACGCCCTGAACGCCCTTGGCTACAGCGGCGGCTCAGTGGTGGCCGTGGGGGACAGCGGCACCCTGCGCTATTCCACTAACGGCACCAGCTGGAACACCAGCACCTCCCCCACCACGGCCAATCTGCGCGGGATTGCCTACTCCGCCCAGGGCGTCTGGGTAGCCGTGGGGGATGGCGGCGCGCTCATCACCAGTACCGATGGGGTGAACTGGACTGCCCGCAGCTCCGGCACCACCAACAACCTGCGTGGTGTTACCGCCCTCACCTCCACCATCAACAGCGTGACCACCTACATGCTGGTGGCGGTGGGCGATAACGGCACCGTGTTGTTCAGCAACGATGGCGTCACCTGGACCACCAAGAGTTCCGGCACCACCGAGCAGCTCAACAGCGTGGCGGTGATCGCCTCCGCCACGACCGCCACCCGCTTCGTGGCTGCCGGCAACAACGGCGTGATCATCACCAGCGAAGACGGCAGCACCTGGACCGCCCGCAGCTCCGGCACCAGCGCCAACCTGCGCGAAGTACGCCGCTACGCCAACGTGTTTACTGCCCTGGGTAGCGCGGGCACCAGCGTGTACTCCTACTAAGTAGCCCTCTCACGGGGGCTTTCGCCCCCGGCCCGGTGGAGCGCGCCCGCAAGGGCCGCTCCACTTTGCCATCCCTGCCTGCCCTTTTTGCCATCACTCCAGGCGGACCCGCCTCCGGCACGGCCCGCCCCCGCCAGAGCCGTACCATGTCCGAATCCCGCAATACCGCGTTCATCGCCCGCTCCCTCGCCGCCGTCTGGCACCCCTGCACCCAGATGAAGCACCACGAGCAGCTCCCCCTCATCCCCATCCAGCGGGGTGAAGGCGCGTGGCTGTATGACATGGACGGGCGCCGCTACCTGGACGGGATCAGCTCCTGGTGGGTCAACCTGTTCGGCCACGCCAATCCGCGCATCAACCAGGCCCTCAAGGATCAGCTGGAGCAACTCGAACACGTGATGCTGGCCGGCTTCAGCCACGGCCCGGTGGTGGAGCTTTCCGAGCGCCTCGCCGCCCTCACCGGCCACCGGCTGGGCCACGCCTTTTATGCCTCGGATGGCGCCTCCGCCACCGAAATCGCCCTCAAGATGAGCGTCCATTACTGGCGCAACCAGGGCGAGGCGGGCAAGAACCGTTTCATCAGCCTCGCCGGCAGCTACCACGGCGAAACCGTGGGTGCTCTAGCCGTCACCGATGTGGCGATTTTCCGCGATGCCTACGCCCCCCTGGTGCGTCCCGGCGCCTGCGTCCCCAGCCCGGATGCGCGCCTCGCCCAAGACGGCGAAACCCCCGCCGACGTGGCCCGCCGGGCCGCTGCGGCCCTGGAAGCCCATCTGGCCGAGCACGCCCACGAAACCGCCGCCCTGATCGTCGAACCGCTGATCCAGGGCGCCTCCGGCATGGTCATGTACGACCCGGAATACCTGCGCCTCGCCCGCGCCCTGTGCGACCGCTACCGGGTACACCTGATCGCCGATGAGATCGCCGTAGGCTGCGGCCGCACCGGCACCTTCTTTGCCTGCGAACAGGCGGGCATCTGGCCGGACTTCATCTGCCTCTCCAAGGGCATCTCGGGGGGCTACCTGCCCATCTCCATCGTGCTTTCGACTGACGCCATCTACGCCGCCTTCTACGCCGACGAGACCGCCCGGGGCTTTCTGCACTCCCACTCCTACACCGGCAACCCGCTGGCCTGCCGGGCCGCCCTGGCGACCCTGGACATCTTCGCCCAAGACGACGTGATCGCCCGCAACCAGACCGCCGCCGCCCGGCTCGGCGACGCCTTCCAGGCCGCCGTGGGGGATCATCCCCAGGTACGCCACCTGCGCCAGCGCGGCATGATCCTGGCCTTCGACGTGGAGGGCGCCCCCACCGGCTTTGCGCGCCGCTTCTTCACCGAAGCCCTCAAGCGCGAGTTGCTGCTGCGCCCCATCGGCAACACGGTGTATACCCTGCCGCCTTATATCCTGAGCGATGCCGAAATCGCCTTCCTGGCCCACCAGACCCGGGCCGCCCTGGAGGCCAGCCTTGACTGATACGCCCTTCAACCCCGACGACGCCCTCGACCCCCTCGCCAGCCTGCCCGGCGAGCTGGCCGCCCTCAAAGAAGCCGGCCTCTACCGCCAGCGCCGCAATCTGCAAACCCCCTGCGGCCCCCTGGCCCAGCGGGACGACCTGCCCGGCGCGCTGCTTGCCTTCTGTTCCAACGACTACCTGGGCCTCGCCAACGAGCCCGCCCTGGCCGAGGCCGCCATCGAGGGCACCCGGCGCTGGGGCGTGGGCTCCGGCGCCTCCCAGCTGGTGAGCGGCCATTACCAGGTCAATGCCGACATGGAAGCCCGCCTCGCCGCCTTTGTGGGCATGGAGGCCGCCCTGGAGTTTTCCACCGGCTTCATGGCCAACATCGGCGTGATGCCCGCCCTGCTGGGCCGGGGCGACGCGATTTTTGCCGACAAGCTCAACCACGCTTCCCTGGTGGATGGGGCCCTGCTCTCCCGGGCCGAGCTGATCCGCTATCCCCACAACGATGTGGCCGCCCTGGCCGCCCGGCTGGAAGCCTCCCGGGCGCCGCGCAAGCTGATCGTCACCGACGGGGTATTCAGCATGGACGGGGATCTTGCCCCCCTGCCCGAACTCCTCGCCCTGGCCGAAACCCACAAGGCCTGGCTGCTGGTGGATGACGCCCACGGTTTCGGAGTGATTGGCCCCCAGGGGCGCGGCAGCCTGGCCCACTTCGGGCTCAGTTCCCCGCGCATCCTCTACATGGGCACCCTGGGCAAGGCCGCCGGGGTGGGCGGCGCCTTCGTGGCAGGCCGGCGCGACGTGATCGAATGGCTGGTCAATAAAACCCGCAGCTACATCTTCACCACCGGCGCCCCGCCCCTGCTGGCCCATGCCGTGCTGAAGGCGGTGGAGCTGATCGAACAGGGCGATGCCCGGCGTGCCCATCTCACCGCCCTGATTGGCCACCTCAAGGCCGGGCTGGCGGGACTCACGCGCTGGCAGCTGCTGCCTTCCGACACCCCCATCCAGCCCCTGGTGATTGGCGACAACCACGAAACTCTGGCCGTCTCCCGTGCCCTGGAAGCCGAAGGCCTGTGGGTACCGGCCATTCGCCCCCCCACCGTACCCAAGGGCAGCGCCCGGCTGCGCATCGTGCTGAGCGCCGCCCATAGCCTCGCCCAGGTGGATCAACTGATTGCCGCCCTCGTCCGGCTGGAGGCCCGCCCATGAGCCGCCCCACCCTGGTTCTGCTCCACGGCTGGGGGCTGAGCCCCGCCGTGTGGGCACCCC
>JAJTBM010000246.1 GCA_021286885.1 Rhodocyclales bacterium | reverse complement strand
CTTCAAGCAGTACCACTCGATCAAGCCGTACCTGATCAACAACGATCCGGCCCCCGAACGCGAACGTCTGCAAACCCCCGAAGACCGGGAAGAGCTGAACGGGCTGTACGAGTGCATTCTGTGCGCCTGCTGCTCCACCAGCTGCCCGTCCTTCTGGTGGAACCCGGACAAGTTCGTGGGTCCGGCTGGCCTGCTCGCGGCCTACCGCTTCCTGGCGGATACCCGCGACCAAGCCACCTCCGAGCGTCTTGACAACCTCGAAGATCCGTACCGTCTCTTCCGTTGCCACTCCATCATGAACTGCGTCGATGTCTGTCCCAAGGGTCTCAACCCGACCAAGGCGATTGGCAAGATCAAAGACATGATGGTCCGTCGCGCGGTATGACGCTGAACAGAGGGCGCGTGCGCTGGCAGTGTCGTCGGGCTCTTCTGGAGCTCGACCTCGTGTTCACGCGCTTTCTTGAAAGGCATTTTGATCATCTCTCCGATGATCAACTGGCCGACCTGAACGACCTCTTGCTCGTCGAAGACCATGACCTGTGGGCCATGGTCAACGGCAGCAAGCCGGTCGAGCAGGAACGCTGGAAAGAAATGGTCAATCTACTGCGGTCGGGTTGAACGCTGTAGGTTGATCGCTAGGGAGCTGGAGTTTCATACAGGGAAAAAAGGGATCAATACATGACCACGCAACGCACTGCATCACTGTCCGTAGATGGCAAGACTGTCGACTTTCCCGTCATGGTGGGTACCCACGGCAATGACGTGATCGACATCCGCACCCTCGGCGGCAAGACCGGTTTGTTCACTTACGACTCCGGTTTTCTGTCCACCGCCAGCTGCCAGTCCAAAGTTACCTTCATCGACGGTGACAAGGGCGAGCTGCTGTACCGTGGCTACCCCATCGAGCAACTGGCCGAAAACTGCAACTTCCTGGAAGTCACCTACCTGCTGAAGAACGGCGAACTGCCGAACGCTACGCAGAAGCTTGATTTCGAGAACAACATCAAGCGCCACACCATGGTGCATGAGCAGCTGGCCAAGTTCTTCTCCGGTTTCCGCCGTGACGCCCACCCGATGGCCGTCATGACCGGTGTGGTGGGTGCCCTGTCTGCCTTCTACCACGATGCGATGGACTTCTCCGACGCTGAACACCGCAATGTCAGCTTCAACCGTCTGGTTGCGAAGATGCCCACCATCGTTGCGATGGCCTACAAGTACAGCACCGGCATGCCCTTCATGTATCCGGACAATGAGCTGGACTACACCGCCAACTTCATGCGCATGATGTTCGGCAACCCGTGCGAAAAGTACGTGCCCAACCCCGTGCTGGTGCGCGCTCTGGACGTGATCTTCACCCTGCACGCTGATCACGAGCAGAACGCCTCCACCTCCACCGTGCGTCTGGCCGGCTCCTCTGGCGCCAACCCCTTCGCCTGCATCGCTGCCGGTATCGCCTGCCTGTGGGGCCCCGCCCACGGTGGTGCCAACGAAGCCTGCCTCAACATGCTTGAGGAAATCGGCGACGTGTCCCGCGTTGGTGAGTACATCGCCCGCGCCAAGGACAAGAACGACAGCTTCAAGCTCATGGGCTTCGGTCACCGGGTCTACAAGAACTTCGACCCCCGCGCCAAGCTCATGCGCAAGGTTTGCCACGACGTGCTCAGCGAACTCGGTCTCGAAAACGACCGTCTGTTCAAGCTGGCCATGGAACTGGAAAAGATCGCTCTGGAAGACGACTACTTCGTTCAGAAGAAGCTCTACCCGAACGTCGACTTCTACTCCGGTATCGTTCAGAAGGCCCTGGGCATCCCGACCGACATGTTCACCTGCATCTTCGCGCTGGCTCGGACTGTTGGCTGGATGACCCAATGGGAAGAAATGATCACCGATCCGGAATACAAGATCGGTCGCCCGCGTCAGCTGTACATCGGCGCCGCTCGCCGCGACGTCGTGCCGCTGGCCCAGCGCGGCTAAGTTTGCCGGAGGGGGAGGGGGAAACATAAGGAAAACAGGGCGTGGTTGTCGGAGGGAATCTCGACAACCTGCCCTGTTTTACCAAGATCACAATCAGGGAAGTCTCCCCACCGTCGCAGATACCTTTAATAAAACAGACATAAGCCAGGTGGTCGCCCATGATTAAGCAGCTTATCGAAAGCTCTCAGCTGTTCGGCACGAATGCGCCGTTCGTTGAAGAGCTCTACGAGAACTATCTCGAGAATCCGGGTTCGGTCTCGGACGAGTGGCGTAGTTATTTCGATGCCCTTCAGAACACCCCGGGTAATGGCCGTGATGTGGCCCATAACCCGATCATCAACGCCTTTGCCGAAATGGCCAAGCGTGGTCCGGTTCGCACCGTGGTCGAAACCGGCTCCGACCAGAAGCAGGTTTCCGTCCTGCAACTGATCAACGCGCACCGTTTCCTGGGTACCCGCTGGGCTCAGCTGGATCCCCTCAAGCGTACCGAGCGCCCTGAAATCAGCGAGCTCGAACTCTCGCACTACGGTTTCACCGAAGCGCACCTGAACGAATCCTTCAACACCGGCTCCTTCCACGGGCTGCCCGGTGATCGCGCCACCCTGCGCGAAATCCTCGACGCCGTGCGCCAGACCTACTGCAGCACGATCGGCGCCGAGTACATGTACATCACCGACATCGGTGAAAAGCGCTGGATCCAGGCCCGCCTGGAGCCCGTGCGTGGCAAGCCGGCCTTCAAGGCCGAGCACCAGCGCCGCATCCTGGAGCGCCTGACCGCTGCCGAAACCCTCGAACGCTACCTGCACACCAAGTATGTGGGTCAGAAGCGCTTCTCCCTGGAAGGTGGTGAAAGCACCATCGTCGCCATGGACGAGTTGGTTCGCGTGGCTGGCCGCAATGGCGTGCAGGAAATCGTCGTCGGTATGGCCCACCGGGGCCGTCTGAACGTGCTGGTGAACACCCTGGGCAAGGCGCCCAGCATGCTGTTCTCCGAATTCGAAGGCAAGGCTCCTGCCGACCTCTCTGCCGGCGACGTGAAGTACCACATGGGCTTCTCCAGTGACGTCATGACCGAGGGCGGCCCGGTCCACCTGACCCTGGCCTTCAACCCCTCCCACCTGGAAATCGTGAACCCGGTGGTCGAAGGCTCCGTCTATGCCCGTCAGACCCGTCGCGGCGAAAACGGCAAGGCCCAGGTCATTCCCGTCCTGATCCACGGTGACGCTGCCGTCGCCGGCCAGGGCGTGAACCAGGAAATGCTGAACTTTGCCCAGACCCGTGGCTACGGCACGGGCGGCACGATTCACATCGTGGTGAACAACCAGATCGGCTTCACCACCTCCGATCCCCGCGATTACCGCTCCTCCCTGTACTGCACCGACATCTTCAAGATGGCCGAAGCCCCGATCTTCCACGTGAACGGCGACGACCCCGAAGCCGTGGCCTTCATCATGGAGCTGGCCGTGGAATACCGCCAGCAGTTCCAGAAGGACGTGGTCATCGACATCGTCTGCTACCGCAAGCTCGGCCACAACGAAGCCGACGAGCCCATGGTCACGCAGCCCCTGATGTACAAGAAGATCGCCAAGCACCCGGGCACCCGCAAGCTGTACGCGGACAAGCTGACCCAGCTGGGCGTGATGAAGGACGGCGAACCCGACCAGTTCATCAAGGACTACCGCGCTGCGCTCGACAAGGGCGAACTGCTGTCCAACCCGGTGCTCTCCGACTTCAAGCGTCAGTACGCCCAGGATTGGGGCCCCTACAACGGTAAGCCCTACACCGACCAGTGCGACACCACCGTGCCCATGGCCGAGCTGAAGCGCCTGACCGAAGCCCTGACCACCACTCCGGCAGGCTTTACCCTCCACCCCCGCGTCAAGAAGATCATCGACGATCGCAAGGCCATGGGTGCGGGCGAGCTGCCCCTCGACTGGGGTATGGGTGAAAACCTGGCCTACGCCAGCTTGGTGGTGCAAGGCTTTGGCGTGCGCCTGTCGGGTGAGGACGTGGGGCGTGGCACCTTCTTCCACCGCCACGCAGCCCTGCACGACCAGAACCGCGACGAATGGCACAACGGCACCTTCTACCCGCTCAAGAGCATCCGTGAAGGTCAGGCTCCGTTCTACTGCTACGACTCCGTGCTGTCCGAAGAGGCCGTGCTGGCCTTCGAATACGGTTACGCCTCCGCCGAGCCCAACCAGCTCGTGATCTGGGAAGCCCAGTTCGGTGACTTCGCCAACGGCGCCCAAGTGGTGCTGGACCAGTTCATCAGCTCCGGTGAAGCCAAGTGGGGTCGTCAGTGCGGCCTCGTGATGATGCTGCCCCACGGCTACGAAGGCCAGGGCCCCGAGCACTCTTCCGCCCGTATCGAGCGCTACATGCAACTGTGCGCCGAGCACAACATGGAAGTGTGCATCCCGAGCAACCCCTCCCAGATCTTCCACCTGCTGCGCCGCCAGGCCGTCCGCAAGCTGCGCAAGCCGCTGGTGATCATCACTCCCAAGTCCCTGCTGCGTCACAAGGATGCGATCTCCTCTCTGGACGATCTCTCCAAGGGCACCTTCCAGACCGTGATCGGCGAAGTCGAGCAACTCGACGCCAACAAGGTCAAGCGTGTCCTGCTGTGCTCCGGCAAGATCTACTACGAACTGCTGGCGCACCGTCGTGCCAACAACATCGACGACATCGCCATCGTTCGTATGGAACAGCTCTACCCGTTCCCCGCCGATGCCATGGCTGCCGAGGTCAACAAGTACCCGAACGCCAAGGAAGTGGTGTGGGTGCAGGAAGAGCCGCGTAACCAGGGTGTCTGGTACTGGCTGGCTTCCCGCCACCACCTGGACAGCAACCTCAGCGTGGACCACAAGTTCCTGCTGGTGGCCCGTCCTGCTGCCGCATCCCCCGCAGTCGGCTACTACGCCAAGCACAACGCACAACAGAAGGCAGTCATCGAAAACGCCTTTGGTGAAATCAAGGCCTAATCAGGCTTTTCGAACTGATCTGAAAACTAGGGAGAATCCACATGCTGATCGAAGTCAAAGTGCCGCAACTGTCCGAGTCCGTTTCCGAAGCCA
>JAJTBM010000245.1 GCA_021286885.1 Rhodocyclales bacterium | reverse complement strand
AATTTGAGCACCGCACCCACTTCAAGGATTACGCCATTCTCTACCGGGGCAACCACCAGGCCCGCTTGTTCGAGCAGCAGCTACGCAACCATAAAATCCCGTATGCCATTTCGGGTGGGCGCAGCTTCTTTGAAAACGCCGAGATCAAGGATCTGTGCGCCTATCTGCGCCTGCTCGCCAACGAAGACGACGACCTGGCCTTCATCCGCGCCCTCACCGTGCCCCGGCGCGGGGTGGGCCCGGCCACCATCGAAGCCCTGGGGCGCTACGCCGCCCTGCGCCATGTGAGCCTGTTTACCGCCGTGTTTGAAGAGGGCGTGACCCAGCACGTGCAGCCGCGCCAGCTGGAGGCTTTGCGCGATTTTGGCCACTTCATCAACCGCATGGCCCACCGGGCGCCCCGGGAACCCGCCGGGCCGGTGCTCAATGATCTGCTCAAGGCCATCAACTACGAAGCCTGGCTGTACGAGAGCTGTGACCCCCGGGAGGCCGAAACCAAATGGGGCAATGTGGGCGATTTCAGCAGCTGGCTGGGGCGCAAGGGCGAGGAAGACGGTAAGACCCTGCTCGACATGATCCAGACCATCACCCTCATTACCATGCTCGACAAGGAAGAGGCCGAGCTGGACGAGGTGCAGCTTGCCACCCTGCACGCCTCCAAGGGGCTGGAGTTCAAGCACGTGTTTCTGGTGGGAGTGGAAGAAGGGCTGCTGCCCCACCAGAGTTCCATCGACGAAGACAAGATCGAGGAAGAACGCCGCCTGATGTACGTGGGCATCACCCGGGCCCAGCGCACCCTTACCATCAGCTACTGCGAACGGCGCAAGTCCGGGCGCGATGTACGCACCTGCGACCCCTCCCGCTTCATCGACGAGATGGGCGAAGACGGCGTGCGGCGCAACGACCGCAAGAGCACCGCGCCGCTGGGCAAGGAAGATGCGAAGGCCCGCATCGCTAATCTGCGCGCCCTGCTGGGCAAGGGGCCGGGGGGCTGAGGGGCTGGAGGCTTAGTGGCGTTTGCGCAGGAATAGCCCCAGGGCTGCGAGGGTCAGGCCTGCAAAGGCAAAGCTGCCGGGCTCGGGCAGGGGGCGTTCCCGGGTGAAACTATCTCGGACACGGTTGCCATCGGGGGCTTGAGGCGCTGGGACTACGGGAGGCGTTGCGTGGGGCTGGCCAGCTTGGGCGCCCCAGGCGGTGGTGGCGGGGGGCTGGGGCGTGGGGGCTGCCAAGCTAGGAGTGCTTTGTAGCAGTAGCGCAATGAGAATGGAGCTTGTTATGGCGTGCATGATGTTCCGCACCTATCGGTTATGTGCTGAACAAGCATGCAGCGTGCCAGTATAAAAAAACTCAATCGATCAAGGAACTGGCCGGGTTGAATTGTTAAATATGTAAAAAAACTCGACAGCCTGCCGGTGCGCTTGTCCGTGGGCCAAAAGTGAGCGCTTCGGGCGCGGACAAGGGGCGTTTGTGTCTAGAACGCCCGAAAATGCTTCAGGTTTGCGAAAAAGGGTGACGAAGTGCCTGGTTTATTCGTATCGAATTAACCATGTATTGATTGTGGGTTAATCGAACTTTTCCTAACTGCATGGTTTTGTAAATAAAAACCGCCTAGCTGCAGTGGCGGTGTGTAAGAAAAACCGACACTTGTGACGCATGGGCGATACGAACTGGATTTTTGCAAGTGTTGCTAAAATGACAGGCGCAAATGACGGGCGAAGTCTGCAGCCGGCATGGGGCGGCCAAAGTGGTAGCCCTGGGCGTAGTCGCAGCCCAATCGGTTCAGATCCTGGGCGATATCCGGGGTTTCCACGCCTTCGGCCAACACCGCAATCTTGAGGCTCTTGGCCATCTGGATCACGGCCTGCACGATGGCGCCTGCGTCCGGGTCGGTGGGCAGGTCGCGGATGAAAGACTGGTCGATCTTCAGCTTCTCCACCGCAAAGCGGCGTAGGTAGGCCAGGCTGGAATAGCCCGTGCCAAAGTCGTCGATGGACAAGTGGAAGCCCATCTGACGTAGCTGCTGGATGGTGGAAATTACTTGGTCGGTGGCCTGCAACAGGACCGATTCGGTGATTTCCAGCTCGATGCAGGTGGGGGATACCCCGGTTTCGGCCAGGGCTTCGCGCACCGTTGCGATCAGATTGCCTCGGGTGAATTGCAGGGGCGAGAGGTTCACCGCAATCACCAGCTCCCCATAACCTGCATCGTGCCAGACCTTGGCCTGGCGGCAGGCCTCGCGCAGCACCCAATCGCCCAGGGGCACGATCAAGCCACTGTCTTCGGCCACCGGGATGAAGCGCCCCGGGGGCAGCATGCCGAGTTCCGGGCAGTTCCAGCGGATCAGAGCTTCAGCGCCTATGGTCTGGGCGCCCGCCAGATCGATGAGGGGTTGGTAGTGGAGCACGAACTCCCGCCGCTCCAGCCCGCGCCGCATCCGGTTCTGAATATCCAGGCGGGCGACCGCATCTTCATTCATCTGCTGGGAATAGAAGCGGAAAGTGTTGCGCCCGGCCGCTTTGGCCGAATACATGGCTGCTTCGGCATTGCGCATCAGGGTATCGAAATCCCGCCCATCCTCGGGATACACCGCCAGGCCTACTGAACAGGAGATGGAGAGTTCCTGGCCCCCTGCTTGGCAGGGCTCGGCCAGGGTCTGCATGAGCTTTTCAGCCACGGGTGCAATGTCGTCGGTATCGCGCAGGTCGGTGAGCAGCACCACAAACTCATCGCCCCCCTGGCGGCTGACGGTGTCGGTTTCTCGCACGGTGGCGCGCAGGCGGTCGCCCACGGTGCGCAAAAGAGCGTCGCCCGCCGGATGCCCCAGGCTATCGTTGATGTGCTTGAACTGATCCAGATCGAACAACAGCAGGGCGGCCTTGTTGCCGCTACGTTCCCCATGCCCGAAGGCCTGGATGGCCCGGTCGCGCAGGAGCAGGCGATTGGGGAGTTGGGTCAGCAGATCGTGGCGGGCCAGAAAGTCGATACGATCTTCGGCGGCCTTGCGCTCCGAGAGGTCAGAAAAAATGGCCACATGGTGCAGGATTGCACCTGCATCATCGCGCACCGTCGAAACGGACAGCCATTGGGGAAAGGCCTCGCCACTGCGCCGCAGGTTCCAGACCTCGCCGCTCCAGTGGCCTTGGCGCCCCAGCTCCATTTCCAGGTAGTCATGGAAATTGGCCGCATGCTGGGCGGCACACAAGGGCAGCAAGGCCTGGCCCTGGACATCTTCGATGCAGTAGCCGGTCATCTGGCTGAAGGCCTTGTTGACTGAAACGATGCGGTGCTCGGGGTCGCAGATCACGATGCCATCCCGCGTGTCACTCAAAACCGTGGCCGTCAGGCGGGTCTGGTTCTGACGGGTTTGCTGGGCAGCCTGGCTTACTGGATCGTCTGTGCTGATCCCTTCGGCGTATAGGGTGTCGCGCAGATCCAGCACCAGCCCCAGGGCGCCAGTCATTCGCCCGTGGGGGCTGTGCAGGCGCAGGTGGCGCAGCAGGATGGGAATGGGCGTGCCGTTACGGGGCAGCGCATCCACCCGGAAGCTGTGCACAAGGGGGGCATCCTGGTTGTATACATGCCGCAGCAGCAAGGCCCGGCTCGGGCGGGTGATGAATTCCAGGCAGGAGCGACCCAGCAAGCGCTCGGCGGGGTAGCCCAGCAGATGCTCCAGGGAGGGGCTAAGCTCGGTCAGGCGGCCGTCGCTGTCGGTGGAGAAAAAGCCATCCACGGCATCCAGGGCCAGATGGCTGGCGCTGGGGCGGTGTGGTTCGGCTTCAGGGCTGTCGGGGGGGAGGGTGTCGGAGTCCATGGCCGGTGAGAGTGTTGGTTTTCTCTCACTAACGGCCATGGGGGAGGGCAACTTGACCCGCCGCCGGTCGGAATTATTTCCTGAAGGCTTGTGTAGTGCGGATCTTCAGGCAGTCGGCACCAGGCCCAGACGCTCGCACAGGGCGATGGTCGGCGCGGCCTGGTTCATGCTGTAGAAGTGCAGACCCGGGGCGCCTTCGGCCAGCAGCTTGGCACACAGCTCGCTCACCACATCCAGGCCGAAGGCCTTGATGGAGTCGGAGTCGTCGCCAAAGGCTTCAAACTTCAGGCGCATCCAGCGGGGCAGCTCGGCGCCACAGGCATCCGAAAAGCGGGCCAGCTTGCTGAACGAGATGATGGGCATGATCCCCGGCACGATGGGGATGGTGATGCCCAGGGCGTCGCATTCGTCCCGGAAATGCAGGTAGGCATCCAGGTTGTAGAAGTACTGGGTGATGGCCGAGTTGGCGCCCGCATCCACCTTGCGCTTGAAGGCCAGCAGATCATCCCGGGGGCTCTTGGCCTGGGGATGGTATTCGGGGTAGGCCGCCACTTCGATCTGGAAGTGGTCGCCGGTTTCGGTACGGATGAACTCCACCAGCTCGTTGGCGTAGCGCAGTTCGCCCGCAAAACCCACGCCGGAGGGCAGGTCGCCGCGCAGGGCCACGATGCGGCGGATGCCGGCTTCCTGGTAGCGGGTCAGAATCTCGCGGGTCTGGGCCCGGCTGGCGCCGATGCAGGACAGGTGGGGCGCGGCTTCCAGGCCTTCGCCCTGGATCTCGAACACGGTTTCGAAGGTGCGTTCCTGGGTGGAGCCGCCGGCCCCGTAGGTCACCGAGAAGAACTCGGGTTTGAGGGCCGCAAGTTTGGCGCGGGTGGCGCGCAGCTTCTCGGCCCCGTCCGCCGTCTGGGGCGGGAAGAACTCGATGGAGAAGGGAGTCTTGGTCGACACGATATCCTCGCAGGCCCGCCCCGGGCGGGGGCGGGCAAAGGGCGGGCGCTGACTGGCAGCGCCCGCCGGAGTGCAGGCGGGCCGCTGGGCTTAGTAGCGGTAGTGATTCGCCTTGTAGGGGCCTTCCACGGGCACGCCGATGTAGTCGGCCTGCTGCTGGGTGAGGGTGGTGAGCTGCACGTTCAGGGTCTTGAGCTGCAGACGGGCCACCTTTTCATCCAGGTGCTTGGGCAGGGTGTACACGCCCACCGGGTAATCGGCGGTCTTGGTGAACAGCTCGATCTGGGCGATGGTCTGGTTGG
>JAJTBM010000244.1 GCA_021286885.1 Rhodocyclales bacterium | reverse complement strand
TTGAAGCTTTCCCCTTCCTTGCTGATCCCTTCCCGGGTGCCGGGCAGGGCGGCGATCAACTCGGGGGGGAAGGCCTGGTTGCCCAGGAAGTGGTCGGGGTGATGGTGGGTGTTGATCACCAGGGCGATGGGGGCATTGGTGATGCGTCGAATCGCCCGCAGCATCTGCTCGCCGTAGGCCCGGGAGGGGCCCGTATCCACCACGACCACGCCGGCATCGGTGAGGATGAAGCCGGTGTTGACGATGTTGCCCCCGTTTTTTGGGCTGAAATCGTCGGTTCCGCCCACGAACACCCAGCTATGGGGGGCGATTTGCACGGGCTGCAGGTGGTAATCCAGGTCGGCGGCCCCGAGCAGCAGGGTCCAGCCCAGGGCGAGGGCCAGCAGGGGAAGGCGCAGCCAGGCGGCAGGCCGGCGCATGGCAGCGGGGCTCATTTATCCACCTCGGCAGAAATGGGGTTGCCGTTGTTGTCCCGACCACGCACCCGGTAGCCGGGGGCCACATGGGTGGCGGGAATATCCACGGTAAACACCGGGTTTTCGGCGACGGGCTCGTAGCCCTCGATCTGGAGCAGGGCCTGGCCGCTGTCGGTGGAGAGCACCAGCTCCTGGATGTAGAAGGCGGGCACTCCGTCGGCGAGGCCCGTGTCTTCAGGGTGAATGATGCGTAAGCGCACCCGCTCGCCCCCTTCCGGGCGGGTCCAGACCCGGCTGCTGACTTCGCCCAGGCGCTTTTGCCATTCGGGTGAGCCACTGCCGGTGGAAGGCAGGGTGCAGCCGCCGCCGGTGGTGTTTACCCAGGTGCCGCCCACATGCCAGACCCCGTCCCGGGTGCGCACGGCGGCCCGCACCGGGCTGGATTGCTGGAGCTTGATGCGGAAGGCGAGGCCTGGATAAGCCCCCCGGGGCTGGAAGCGTAGGATGCGGTTGATGGGGTTGAAGTCGGCGAACACCAGCACCTCTTCAACGCCAGCGAGGGCGCCCGCATCCACGCTTACCGGGACGTTGAGGGGATTTTCGGCGTTGAGCGGGGCGCCCACCTTGACCTTGTCGTCAAACACGATGCGTCCCTTGGCGGGCAGCATCATCTTGCGCATGTCACCCCAGCGGGGCGAGGCGAGGGGGTCGGCGGGGGGCACGGATGGGGCTGCCCAACTATGCAGCGGCAGCAGCGCACCCAGCAGGGCGGCTGCAATCAGGGTTTTTTTCACTGTCTCCTCCTGGCGACCTGCCTGGTGGCGGCCTGCTCTTTGGTGGGGGCTGAATCGCAAAACTCATGCCATGGTGCAGTGCGGTGCCAGGTGCGGGAGTAGGTTGAGAGGCGGCTGTTTTCGCGTCAGAACACCCTGGTGCGCCGATTTTCAGTAGACATCCTGATCAGGGAAAAGGTCTGTTGCACCCTTGCGCTGTTGCAGTTTGGAGCACATGGCAAGGAATGAAGCAGGTGGAGCAGTTGTGGGCAGTCCTTGCGCCTGAACAGTTTTTTGCGAAAAACCCCAGGCTTGCGCCAAGGGCACGATTTATATCGGGAATTTTTCCCGGGATGATTTTTTTGCAGTTTTTGATCGGTGGGGTGGCACAGCTCTTGCGGATCGGCGGCGCTGCATGATGCGGTTGGGCCGGGAGGTGGCTGTCCGGATCGTGCTTCAGCACCCTCTAAAAGGAGACATAAATGATCCAAAGGAGCAATAAGATGAAGAAGCCGTTTGCGATGACCATGATCGCTGCTGCGCTGATGGTCGCTGGTGCGGCCCACGCGAAGGGTGTTACTGACGCAGATATCGTCAACGATGCCAAGACCGGCGGTGACGTGGTGGGTTTTGGCCTCGGCCAGCAAGGCCAGCGCTACAGCCCCCTGGACAAGGTCAACGTGAAGACCGTGAAGGATCTGGTCCCGGTGTGGTCCTTCTCCTTCGGCGGTGAAAAGCAGCGCGGCCAGGAATCCCAGCCCCTGGTGTTCGACGGCAAGATGTACGTGACCGCTTCCTACAGCCGCATCTTTGCGCTGGATGCCAAGACCGGCAAGAAGCTGTGGAAGTACGAGCACCGTCTGCCCGAAGGCATCATGCCCTGCTGCGACGTGATCAACCGTGGCGCTGCGCTCTATGACAACCTGGTGATCTTCGCCACCCTCGACGCCCAGCTCGTGGCCCTGAACAAGGACACCGGCAAGGTCGTCTGGAAGGACAAGATCGACGACTACCATGCCGGCTATTCCGCCACCGCCGCTCCGATCATCGCCAAGGGCAAGCTGATTACCGGCGTTTCCGGCGGCGAATTCGGCGTCATCGGCCGCATCGAGGCGCGCGATCCGAAGACCGGCAAGAAGCTGTGGGTGCGTCCGACCGTTGAAGGTCACATGGGCTATGCCTACGACAAGGACGGCAACGCCACCGAGATCGGCATCTCCGGCACCCTCAACGCCACCTGGACCGGCGACCTGTGGAAGACCGGCGGCGCGGCCACCTGGAACGGCGCCACCTACGATCCCGAAACCAACCTGGTCTTCGCCGGCACCGGCAACCCGGCTCCGTGGAACAGCCACCTGCGCCCCGGCGACAACCTGTTCTCCTCCGCCACCGTGGCCATCGACCCGGATACCGGCAAGATCGTCTGGCACTACCAGACCACCCCGCACGACGGCTGGGACTTCGACGGTGTGAACGAATTCGTGTCCTTCGACTACAAGGATCCGAAGACCGGCAAGATCATCAAGGCCGGCGGCAAGGCTGACCGGAACGGCTTCTTCTTCGTCATCGACCGGACCAACGGCAAGCTGCTGAACGCCTTCCCCTTCGTGAAGGACATCACTTGGGCCAAGGGCATCGACCTGGCCACTGGCCGTCCGATCTACAACGACGACAACCGCCCGGGCAACCCGGCTGAAGGCGAAGACGGCAAGAAGGGCAAGACCGTGTTTGCTGCCCCGTCCTTCCTCGGCGGCAAGAACCAGATGCAGATGGCCTACAACCCCAAGACCGGCCTGTTCTACGTGCCGGCCAACGAATGGGGCATGGACATCTGGAACGAGCCCGTTTCCTACAAGCGTGGCGCGGCCTACCTGGGCGCGGGCTTCACCATCAAGGCCCTGCATGACGACTACATCGGCTCCCTGCGTGCCGTTGATCCGGTCGGCGGCAAGATCGTCTGGGAAAACAAGAACTTCGCTCCCCTGTGGGGCGGCGCTCTGACCACCGGCGGCAACCTGACCTTCTACGGTACCCCCGAAGGCTACCTGAAGGCCCTGGACGCCAAGACCGGCAAGGAAGTCTGGTCCTTCCAGACCGGCTCCGGCGTGGTGGCCCCCCCGATCACTTGGGAAGAAGGTGGCGAGCAGTACGTGGCCGTGGTGTCCGGTTGGGGCGGCGCTGTGCCCCTGTGGGGCGGCGACGTGGCCCGCCGCGTGAACTACCTGGAACAAGGCGGTTCCGTCTGGGTCTTCAAGCTGCACAAGTAATACTGATCGGCGCTCCACCTGGCATGCCGGCCTTGGCCGGATGCCTGGGTGCAACGGCACGGATGTTTCGGCATCCGTGCCGTTTTTTATTGGAATTTCAGGGGCGTGACCCACGTGGGCTTTCTCGTCGGGACTCCACAAAGCTGCGGATTGCCCAGATTTCCTGGGGATTGAGAACACCGGCCCAGGGAGGCATGTGTTCCACCCCGACTCGACGTTTGCCTTCTAGAACAGACTGGTAAAAGAAGTGGTCGTTATCCTGGAGACACAGTTGCTGATGCGCCGGGTTGCGGATGTTCAGACAGGCCCGCTCCAGCTTGGTCAGATCCGGGCCCACTTGCCCCTTGTTGACCGCATCGACCCCATGGCAGCGGGCGCAATTGTGGTTGAACAGCTGCTGGCCCAGCGCGATGGCCTGGGGGTTCTGGCGATAGGGGTTCTCCAGAACCGAGCTGGGCAGCGGTGGCAATGCTTCCAGGCTGGGCATCTGGGCCCAGGCCTGGAGGGCAGTGCCCAGCGCCAGGCTGGCAAGCAGGCAGGGCAGAAGTTTCGGCATGGCGATCACCAGTCGGTGGGGCAGCCCTGGCAGCCCTCGAAGGTGGAATCCGGAAAGATCGTGTAGCGCAGCAGGGCACCGCGCAGATCGGCGTTCTGCAGGTTGGTGGTGGTGAACTTGGCTTCTTGCAGGTTGGCATCCCGCAGGCTGGCACCCACAAACCACGAAAAAGCAGCCTTGCTGGCTTCCAGGTTGGCGGCGGTCAGGTCTGCGCCGCTGAAATCGCTGCGCATGATGCGGGCAACCTCCAGATCGGCGCCTACCATGCGGGCGTTGCGGAAGCTGGCGCCCGGTGCATTGACCTTGTTCAGACGGGCACCGCTCAGGTCGGCCCCGTCAAGCAGGGCACCGGCCAGGTTGGCGGCGGTCAGATTGGCCCGGGCGAGCTTTGCGCCGCGCAGATCGGCCCCTGCCAGATCCAGACCGGATAAATCCTGGTGGCGCAGGTCGACCCCTTGGCAGCGGGCATGGGGCCACAGGCCGCAACTGCCGATGACCAGCGGTGCACGGGCTTCGGCCTGGGCCGGACGTGCGGGCGTGAGCAGGGCAAGCCCCAGCGTCAGCCCCAGCGCGAGGCCCAGGGCTGGGGAGTGCAGATGAAAAACGGGCACGGGAGTCTCCTGCCAAAAACCCCGGGCAGGCGGGAAGGCCGGCCCGGGGAAGAGTACTACGAGGAGACAGACTTAGCGGCTGGCCTTGGGCAGTTTGAACACCCAGTAGGAACCGCCCTGGGTGACCTGCTTGGTCAGGTCGGCCATGTCGCCGCCCCACAGGGGCACGGCACCACCGTAGCCGGAGGAGAGGCCGATGTACTGCTCGCCATCCATTTCCCAGGTGATGGGCACCGACACCACGCCGGAGCCGGTCTGGAACTTCCAGAGTTCCTTGCCGTTCTTGGCATCGAAGGCCTTGATGAAGCCATCGGAGGTGCCGGTGAACACCAGCCCGCCCGCCGTGGTGAGGGTGCCGGCCCACAGGGGGAACTTCTCCTTGTGTTCCCACACGATCTTGCCGGTCTTGGGGTCCATGGCGCGCAGGGTGCCCACGTGGTCG
>JAJTBM010000243.1 GCA_021286885.1 Rhodocyclales bacterium | reverse complement strand
AAGACCCTGCGCCTGTTGTTGTGGGTGGGGGGGGGCGTGTATTTCCTGTGTGGCCTGAGCTTTCTTGGGGTGCGGCATCTGGTCTTGCCCCATCTGCCCGAGTACCGGGGCGAGATTGCGGGCCTGATTGCCCATTCCATTGGTCTGCCGGTGCAGATCCGGGGGCTGGGGGCGAGCCTGGATGGCTGGCGTCCGCGCCTGCACCTCGAAGGCTTCACGATTCATGACAAGGCCGGGCTGCCTGCCCTCACCCTGGATCGGGTGGAGGCTGAGGTGGCCTGGGTGTCCTTGCCCCTGATGCGCCTCAAGCTCTACCGGCTGGAGATCGACGCCCCCGAACTGAGCATCCGGCGCGATGGGGACGGGCAACTGTTTGTGGCCGGCCTGCCGGTGCAAACCTCCGGCGAAAGCGATGGGGCGTTTGCCGATTGGCTCCTGAGCCAGCGGGAGGTGTTGATCCGCCATGCCCGCCTGGAATGGCGCGACGGGCTGCGCAAGGCCCCGCCCCTGGCCCTGGACGAGGTGGATTTCCGGCTCGAAAACCGGGGCGCGCTGCACCGCTTTGGGCTGACCGCCCACCCGCCCGAGGCCCTGGCCACCATGCTGGATGTGCGCGGCGAGCTGCACGGCAGCGATCTCAAGCATGGCGCCAGCTGGCGGGGAGAACTGTTTGCGGGTCTCGATTACGCCAAGCTGGGGGCCTGGCGCCCCTGGGTGGATTACCCACTGGATGCGGAGGGCTCCGGTGGGCTCAAGGCCTGGCTGAGCCTGGGGCATGGTCGGGTTCAGTCCATTACCGCCGATTTTTCCCTCAAGGATGCACGCATCCGGCTCGCCAAGGATCTGGAAGACATCCCCTTCAATCGGGCTTCCGGGCGCTTGCGCTACCGGGATGAGGGCGGGTTGCGGGAAGCCAGCGCCCGCCAGTTGTCCATCGAAACCCGGGATGGGCTGGTGCTGCCGCCTACCGATTTCTTCCTGCGCCTGTTGGCCCCGGCGGGCAGCCACGGCGGGCGCGGTGAGCTGGTGGCCAGCCAGCTGGATCTGGCGGTGCTCTCCGAACTGGCCGGGCGCCTGCCCCTGCCGGTGGGCGTGCGCAGCCGGCTGGACACCCTGGCGCCCACCGGGCAGGTGGGGCCGCTCAGCCTGAAATGGGCGCTGGATAGCGGGGGCGATCTGGCCAGCTATACGGTGGATGCGCGCTTCTCGGGTCTGGGCATTGCGCCTCTGGAAGCCTGGCCAGGCTTTGCGGGCCTCTCGGGGCGGATCGAGGGCAGTGAGAAGGGCGGCCATTTCGTGCTGACTGGCAAGGATGCGGCCCTCGTGATGCCCAAGGTCTTCCCCGAGCCACGTCTGGCCCTGGATGCGCTTGCCGCTGAAGGTACCTGGACTCACCCCGAAGGCCTGCTGGAACTCAATCTGAGCAAGGCCACCTTTGCCAACCGGGATGCCCGGGGCACGGCCAGCGGACGCTACCGGGCCACCCCCGACACGCCGGGGGTGATTGATCTTCAGGCCCGTTTGCAGGATGCGGACAGCACCGCCGTGTGGCGCTACATGCCCGGCGTGGTGAGCAAGGGCGCCAGGGACTGGCTGGAGCGGGGCCTGCTGGGCGGCAAGGCACCCGATGCCCGGCTGGTGCTGAAGGGTGATCTGTCCCATTTCCCCTTCCGCGACCCGGCAGATGGGCTGTTCCGGGTGAATGTGAAGGTGGTGGATGGGCTGCTCGAATACGCCCCCGGCTGGCCCCGGATCGAAGACATTCAGGGTGATCTGGTGTTCGAGGGCGCTGGCATGAACATCAAGGCCCGACGCGGCAAGACCCTGGGGGTGGAGCTGCGCGATGTGAGCGTGGTGTTGCCGGATTTCAAGAACGATGCGGTGCTGGCCATCCACGGCCAGGCCCAGGGGCCCACCCAGGAGTTTTTGCGTTTTCTGGGCGAGAGCCCGGTGGGCGGCTGGATCGGCCACTTTACCGATCCGTTTCGCTCAGAAGGCGCGGGGAGCCTGGATCTGCACCTGAGCCTGCCCCTGCACGATCTGCCCAAATCCCGGGTCAAGGGCGAGTTTCAGTTTGCCCACAACCGCTTCCAGCCCGACCCGGCCTTGCCGGTGATTGTGGAGGCGGGGGCCAAGGTGGGCTTTACTGAAAGCCAGATGACGATCCGCCAGGGCGTGGGCCGGGTGTTTGGCGAGGCGGTCAGTGTGAGTGGCGGCACCCGTCCCGACGGGGGCGTGCTGCTCAATGCCCAGGGCAGTGTGGGCATGGCGGCCCTGCGCAAGGAGCTGGATCTGCCCTTGCTGGACCACATGAGCGGCACCGCGCCCTGGAAGGGCACGATCACAGTGCCCCACAAGGGGGGCGTGGAATTTGTGCTGGACAGTAGCCTGCAGGGGGTCACGGCCAGCCTGCCGCCGCCTTTTGGCAAAACTGCGAGCCAGTCGCTGCCTTTCCACTTTGAGCTGCTGGCTACGCCGGGGGTGCCGGGCGATACCCTCAAGCTGAGTGCGGGGGGCGGTTTTCAGGCCCAGTTCATTCGCCGGCGGGAGGGCAATCGCAGCCTCATCCAGCGGGGTGGGCTGGCCCTGAATGAAGCCCTGCGCATCCCCGACCAGGGGGTGATGATTGCGGCGAGTGCCGATACCCTGGATGCGGACGCCTGGCGCAAGGCCCTGGCCGGTAATCCCTCGCCCCAGGCCGGGGGGCATGAGCATGCACCAGCCGCCGGGGGCGGTTTTCCCTTGTCCGGGCTGGCCCTCAAGGCAAGCGATTTGCAACTGCTGGGCCAGCATCTGCATGACGCCAATCTGCGGGCGGTGATGGAGCAGGGCGGCTGGCAGGCCCGGCTCCAAAGCCGGGAGGCCACCGGCGAGTTCATCTGGCGCGATCAGGGCCGGGGCCGCCTGCAAGGCCGTTTCCGCCAGCTGGTGCTGGGCAGTGCCACCGGGAACGGGATGCCGCCCCCGAGCCAGGAGAGCAAGGAAAAACTGGCCGAGTTGCCAGGGCTGGACATCAGCGCCGATAGCCTGGTGATCCGGGGGCATCAGCTGGGCAAACTGGAGCTGAAGGCTTCCAACCAGGGCGACGTCTGGAGCCTGGATCAGTTTCTGATCAGCAACCCCGACGGCAGCCTGAGCGGTAAAGGCAGCTGGCGTCCGGGGAGCCGGGAGGAAACCCGGATCAATGTCCGGCTGGATGTGGCGAGCCCCGAGCGCATGCTGGCCCGCCTGGGCTACCCGGAAGCGGTACGCCAGGCCCATACAACCCTGGAGGGGGAGTTGGGCTGGCAGGGCGCTCCGGTGGATCTGGATTTCGCGAGCCTCAACGGCCATATGCAGCTGCATGTGGACAAGGGCCAGTTCACCCGCCTGGAGCCCGGGGTGGGGCGTCTGCTGGGGGTGCTGAGCCTGCAGGCCTTGCCGCGCCGGGTCACGCTGGATTTCCGCGACGTGTTTTCCGAAGGATTCGCCTTCGACCGCATTTCCGGTAGCATCCAGATGAATGGCGGTGTGCTGCACACCGAAGATCTGGCCCTGACGGGCGCTGCGGCCCGGGTGTTCATTACCGGGGATGCGGATCTGGCCCGGGAGTCCCAAAACCTGAAGGTCAAGGTGCAGCCCACCTTGACCGAATCGGTGGCGGTGGGCTCGGTGCTGGCCACCGGGGTCGGGGCGGTGCACCCGGCGGTGGGCCTGGCCACCTATCTGGTTCAGAAAGCCCTGCGCGACCCGGTCGAGCAGTTGTTCAGTTTTGAGTATGCAATCACCGGAAGCTGGTCCGATCCCAAGGTGGATAAACTGTCGGCCCGGGCCCTGCCTTCCGCTGTTCCTGAAGGGAAAACCCCATGACGATGAATCCGGTATGGCCGGTGGCGGCGGCCCAGATGATCTCCGGCCCCGATGTGGAGGCCAACCTGAAGGAGGCCGAGCGCCTGATTGCTGAGGCCGCCGACCAGGGGGCCCGCCTGGTGGCCCTGCCTGAGTATTTCCCCCTCATCAGCCCCGACGAGTCGGCCAAGGTGCGCATTCGTGAGTTGCGCACTGGCGGCCCCATCCAGAATTTTCTGGCCGATGCGGCCCGCCGGCACCGGATCTGGGTGGTGGGCGGCAGCCTGCCCCTGGAGGCCGAGGCGGCCGACAAGGTGCGCAACACCACCGTGATCTTCGACGATCAGGGGCGCCGGGTGGCGTCTTATGACAAGCTGCACCTGTTCGGCTTTGTGAAGGGCAACGAGCGTTACGACGAATCTGCCACCATCGAGGCAGGCAACGAGGTCGTCACCTTCGAGGCGCCCTGCGGCCGGGTGGGGGTGTCGATTTGCTATGACCTGCGCTTCCCCGAGCTGTTCCGGGCGATGGGCGAGGTGAATCTGATCATCCTCACCGCCGCTTTCACCTACACCACAGGCCGGGCCCATTGGGAAACCCTGTTGCGCGCCCGGGCCATCGAAAACCAGTGCTACGTGCTGGCCAGCGCCCAGGGGGGCGTGCACCCGAGCGGGCGCCGCACCTGGGGCCACAGCATGCTGATCGACCCCTGGGGTGATGTGCTGAGCTGCCTGCCCGAAGGGCCCGGGATAGTGAAGGGCAACGTGGATCGCAACCGGATTGCCGAAGTCCGGGCCAGCCTGCCCGCCCTGGAGCATCGCCGCGTGAAGTGAACCGGCCCCGAACCTGAACGTCTGAACCTACATGCACAAGCGGGCCGGGCATTGTGCCCGGCCTCCGGATTCAAACTGGCAGAAGCGTTGAAGAAGCGTTCACCTTCTGCCCAACTTGCGACATTTCCCCAAGACCATGAGCAAAAACGCCCCCAGTAGTCATCTCAAGACCGCCAGCAAGCTGTTGCTGAAGCCCTATGACCTGGATCTGGAAGACCTGGACAAGGTGTTCCGCAAGCTCTACCGCCACAAGCTCGACTACGCCGATCTGTACTTCCAGTACCACCGTTCTGAGGCCTGGAGCCTGGAAGAAGGCATCGTCAAATCCGGCAGCTTCAACATTGAGCAGGGCGTGGGGGTGCGGGCCATCACCGGCGAGAAGACCGCCTTCGCCTACTCCGACGACATCAGCCTGAAGG
>JAJTBM010000242.1 GCA_021286885.1 Rhodocyclales bacterium | reverse complement strand
GCCCGCTACGCAGATGTCGCAGGCGGCGGCCAGCCCCATCCCGCCCCCCAGGGCCGCCCCGTGCACCCGGGCGATGGTGGGCTGGCGCATCTGGGCCAGGGTGCGCAGCAGGGTGGCGAGCTTGCGCGCATCGGCCAGGTTTTCGTCCAGGCTGGCGGCGCCGGCCCGCTGCATCCAGGCCAGATCAGCCCCTGCTGAGAAGCTGCGCCCGCGCCCGGCGAGCACCACCACCCGGACGCCCGGATCGGCATCCAGCGCGGTGCAGGCGGCGGTGAGTTCGGCAATGAGGCGTTCGTTGAAGGCGTTATGCAGCGCGGGGCGGTTCATCCAGATCGTGGCGACCGGGCCTTCGCGCAGGATTTCCAGGGTTTCGTAAGCCATGATGTGCGTCTCCCCTTACATGCGGAACACGCCGAAGCGGGTCGGCGGGATGGGGGCATTGAGGCTGGCCGAGAGCGAGAGCCCGAGGATGCGCCGGGTCTGGGCCGGGTCCACCACCCCGTCGTCCCACAGCCGGGCGGTGGCGTAATAGGGGTGGCCCTGGTCTTCGTACTGCTGGCGGATCGGGGCCTTGAAGGCTTCTTCCTCGGTGGCGCTCCAGGCGCCGCCCTTGGCCTCGATGCCGTCCCGGCGCACGGTGGCGAGCACGCTGGCGGCCTGCTCGCCGCCCATCACCGAAATCCGGCTGTTGGGCCACATCCACAGGAAGCGGGGCGAGTAGGCACGGCCACACATGCCGTAGTTGCCGGCCCCGAAGCTGCCGCCGATCAGCACCGTAAACTTGGGCACCTGGGCGGTGGCGACGGCGGTGACCATCTTGGCCCCGTCCTTGGCGATGCCGCCGTTTTCGTATTTGCGGCCCACCATGAAGCCGGTGATGTTCTGCAGGAACACCAGCGGAATCTGGCGCTGGGCGCAGAGTTCGATGAAGTGGGCGCCTTTCTGGGCGGATTCGCCGAACAGGATGCCGTTGTTGGCCACAATCCCCACCGGCATGCCGTACAGGCGCGCAAAGCCGGTAACCAGGGTGGTGCCGTAGCGGGCCTTGAACTCATCGAAGCGGGAGCCATCCACCACCCGGGCGATGATCTCGCGCACGTCGTAGGGCTTGCGCGTGTCTTGGGGGATGATCCCGTAAATCTCGGCGGGGTCGTAGAGGGGTTCTTCGGCGTCGGCGAGGCTGAGGCCCACCGGCTTGGTGTGGTTCAAGTTGGCCACGATGCGACGGGCGATGAACAGGGCGTGGGCGTCGTTCTCGGCCAGGTGGTCGGCCACCCCGGAGAGGCGGGTGTGCACATCGCCACCGCCCAGGTCTTCGGCGCTCACCACTTCGCCGGTGGCCGCCTTCACCAGGGGCGGGCCGCCCAGAAAGATGGTGCCCTGGTTACGCACGATGATGGTTTCGTCGCTCATGGCGGGCACGTAGGCGCCGCCGGCGGTGCACGAGCCCATCACCACCGCGATCTGGGGAATCCCGGCCGCCGAAAGATTGGCCTGGTTGAAGAAGATCCGGCCAAAGTGATCCCGGTCGGGAAAGACTTCGTCCTGCTTGGGCAGGAAGGCGCCGCCCGAATCCACCAGATAAATGCAGGGCAGGCGGTTTTCGAGGGCGATTTCCTGGGCCCGCAGGTGCTTCTTGACCGTCATCGGGTAGTAGGTGCCGCCTTTCACGGTGGCATCGTTGGCGACGATCATGCACTCCACGCCACTCACCCGCCCGATACCGGCAATCACCCCGGCACAGGGGGCTTCGTTGTCGTACATGCCCCAGGCGGCCAGCTGGCCGATTTCAAGAAATGCGGTGCCCGGATCCAGCAATTGATCCACCCGCTCCCGGGGGAGCAGCTTGCCCCGCGCCACATGCTTGGCCCGGGCGGCGTCGCCGCCCCCCAAAGCCACCTGGGCTGCCTTGGCGCGCAGGTCGGCCAGCAGGGCCTGCATGGCGCGGGCGTTGGCCTGGAACTCAGCCGAACGGGGGTTAATGGCGGTTTGAATGATGCTCATGGGTCTCCTCTCACACGATCTTCCGGATCTTCAGATCCTTGTTGATGGCCCGGGGGCCTTGTTTTGTCTTGATGCGTGGCTGGGCGAGGCCCGCCTGAAGCGGGCCTAGAGCTGGCCGGCCTCGTGCAGCGCCCGCCCGGCCAGGGGCGGCTGATACTGGGCCATGGCCTCCAGCAGCCCGGGGGCCGTGTCGCCCACCAGCAGCAGGGCGCGGTTTTCGGGTTTCATGAAACCCTGGGTGACGCCCGCATCCACCATCTGCACCAGGGGCTGGTAGTAGCCCGCCACATTGAGCAGGCCCACCGGCTTGGTGTGAAAACCGAGCTGGCCCCAGGTGAGAATCTCGAACAGTTCTTCAAAGGTGCCCAGGCCGCCGGGCAGGGCGATGAAGGCATCGGCCAGTTCGGCCATGCGCGCCTTGCGGGTGTGCATGGAATCCACCACTTCCAGCCGGGTGAGATCCACATGGCCCACTTCCCATTCGAGCAGGGCCTGGGGAATCACCCCGATCACCGAGCCGCCGGCCTCCAGGCAGGCATTGGCGACCATGCCCATCAGGCCCAGATTGCCGCCCCCGTAGACGAGTTCGATGCCGTGGGCGGCGAGGCGCCGGCCCAGGTCGCGGGCGGCCTCCTGGTAGGCGGGGAGCACCCCGGGACGGGAGCCGCAGAACACGCACAGGCGGCGGAAAGGCAAGGCAGTCGACATGAATCAGAAACCTCCGGTGGCGAGCCAGCGTTCGAGCTGGGGCAGCCGGTCGCTCCCCCAAAAGCCCTCGCCATCCACAATGAAATAAGGGGAGCCAAACACGCCCCGGGCCAGGGCCAGATCCACCTCGGCGGCGAGCCGGTTGCGGATCTCGGGCCCCGCCAGCACGGCGGCCAGGGCTGTTTTGTCTACGCCCACCTCGGCGGCAATGTCGAGCACCACGGCCTGATCCGAGAGGTTGCGGTCGTGGACGAAATACGCCCGGTAGGCAGCCAGCGCAAATTCCCGGGCGCGGGCCGGGTTGTGGTCGTTGATCCACAGAAAGCTGCGCGCCGCGTGCTGGGTGGGAATCGGGAACAGGCTGGGCTGGTGGTAGGGCAACTCCATGTAGCGGGCGGTGCGCGCCATGTCGTGCAGCGAGTAGGCGCCCTTGAGGGGCACCGCCGGCAGGGGCTGGAGCCCCGTGTGTTTGAAGGCAACCCCGAGCAGGATGGGGTGCCAGACCACGCTACGGCCATGGGCTTCGGCCAGGGCGTCGATCTTTTCAGCCGCAAAGTAGCCGTAGGGCGAGGAGAAATCGAAGTAGAAATCGATGGGCGCATGGGCGTACATGGCAGTGCTCCTTCCGGCAGGAACTGGGACTCAAGGGGTGAAGCGGCGTGGCAGAGGTCTAACTGCCCAAGAACGGGCCAAAGCGCGGCAAAAAACCGAAAAGATCAGCCGCCCCGGGGCCACAGAATCATCTGGGTGCAGCGGAACAGGGCAATCGGGCGCCCCGTGTCGCCGGTGACTTCGGCATCCCAGATCTGGGTGCTGCGCCCCAGGTGCACAGCCCGGGCGGTGGCGTGCACCAGGCCGGTGGTCTGAGTGCCGAGAAAGTTACTTTTCAGCTCGATGGTGGTGAAGCTCTCGGCCCCCGGCGGGAGGTGGGCGACCGTGGCGTAGCCGGCGGCGGTGTCGGCCAGGGCGATCACCGAGGCGGCATGCAGGAAGCCGTTGGGGGCGAGCATTTCGGGGCGGATCTCAACCCGTGCCACCAGCTGGCCAGGCTCCAGCGCGATGACTTCCAGCCCGAACCAGCCGGGCAGGTAGCCTGCGCCCCGGGCGGTGAGGTTGGCGGGGGTGACGTCGGCCCGCAGCGTATCGAGCCGGATGTGGGGTGCTGCCATGACGTGTCTCCTGGGGGCTGCACCCGGCATCTGCAGCGCGCAGATGCCCGGGCGCCCCGGTTTATTGTTCGCGGGAGGCGAACTGGGCCGTCCTGGCAGCAAAGATGCCAGCGGGGCTCAAGCCTCCAGGGTTTCAAGGGCCGCGAAATAACGCGGCATCAAATCCTCCCGGCGGCTGACGTTGATCCCCAGATCGCGGATCAGCCCATCCTTGAGGCCGTACACCCAGCCATGCACGGTGAGGCGCTGGCCGCGCCGCCATGCATCCTGGACGATGAAGGTCTGGCACACATTGACCACCTGCTCCAGGGCGTTCAGCTCGCACAGGCGATCATGGCGCAGCTCGGGGGGCAGCAGATCCACACGCCCCTCGTGCTTGATATGCACATCCTGCACATGGCGCAGCCACAGATCCACCAGGCCCACCCGATCCCGCTGGAGCGCGGCCTTCACGCCGCCACAGCCGTAGTGGCCCACCACCATGATGTGCTTCACCTTGAGCACATCCACCGCGTACTGGAGCACCGAGAGGCAGTTGAGGTCGGTGTGCACCACCACGTTGGCCACATTGCGATGGACGAACACCTCGCCCGGCAGCAGGCCGATGATCTCGTTGGCGGGCACCCGGGAGTCGGCACAGCCAATCCACAGGTATTCCGGCGCTTGCAGGTGGGAAAGCTTCTCGAAGAAGCCCGGATCCACCTGATGCATGCGCCGCGCCCAGGCCAAGTTGTAGTCAAACAGGTGCAGCAGGTTTTCGTTCTTGATCTCGGCCTCGGACCAGTTTTCCAGATCCAGGGCGAGGAACATGGTGCCCTCGACCGGGGTCGGGTAATAGGCCGGCGCTTCCTTGAAGCCCAACTCCCGGTACAGCTTGACCGCAATCCGCATGGCCGGCAGGGTGTCCAGCATGATGCGCCGGTAGCCCAGGGCCTTGGCGGCCTTGATGGCAGCCAGCGCCAGTTCGCGCCCCACGCTCTGCCCCCGGGCGTCCGGCTCCACATAGAGCCGCTTCATCTCGCACACCCCGTCTGAGCTGGGGCGTATTCCGACGCAGCCCACGGCCTGCCCGTCCAGCTCGGCCAGGAACAGCCGCCCCGCCGGCGCCGCGTAGGCACCGGGCAGGGAAGCCATTTCTGCACCGAAGTTCTGGTACTCCAGATTGACCCCGAGCCAGCCGGCGTAATTGCGGAAGAATTGCCGGACTTGCTCCAG
>JAJTBM010000241.1 GCA_021286885.1 Rhodocyclales bacterium | reverse complement strand
GGGTGACCCACTCGCCGTTGATCTTTTCGGCGACGCGCAGCTTGCCCTGGTCGAGCTCGTCGATCACGTGCTCGATGGCGCGCAACTGCTCGCCCGACACGCTGGTGGCGGACAGGTCGGCGCGGCGCTCCCACAGGTCTTCGATGATGGAGGCAAAGGGATTTTCGTGGTGGGGCATGATGTGCAGATGATTCGGGTTGAGGTTGTGGGTCATGACTGCTCGGAAAGTTGTTGGGCGAAGGCGACGATGCGCTGGGCCGCTTCGACGCACTCTGCCAGGTCCGCAACGAGCGCGATGCGCACGAAGCCGGCGCCGGGGTTGGTGCCGTGGGCTTCGCGGGCAAGAAAACTGCCTGGCAGAACCGTCACATTATATTCAGCCTGGAGACGGCGGGCGAATTCGGTGTCGTTGCCCCCGAGCTTGCGCACGTCTGCCCATAGATAGAAACCGGCATCGGGAAGTTCCACATCCAGCCAGGGCTTGAGCATGGGGGTGATGCGGTCGAACTTTTCGCGGTACTGGCGGCGGTTGTCGGCCACGTGGGCTTCGTCGGCCCAGGCCACGGCGGAGGCCGCCTGTACGCTGGGGCTCATGGCGCAGCCGTGGTAGGTGCGGTAGAGCAGGAATTTCTTGAGGATGGCCGCATCGCCCGCCACAAAGCCGGAGCGCATGCCCGGCACGTTGGAGCGCTTGGAGAGGCTGGAGAACATCACCACATTGCGGAAGTCGGTGCGCCCCAGCTGATGGGCGGCCTGGAGCCCGCCGATGGGCAGGTTCGCGTCGTCAAAGTAGATCTCGGAGTAGCACTCGTCGGCGGCGATCACGAAGCCGTAGCGGTCGGAGAGCTGGAACAGGGCGTCCCACTCGGCCAGCGACAGCACGCGCCCGGTCGGGTTGCCCGGGGAGCATACATACACCAATTGAACCCGCTGCCAGACCGCTTCGGGCACCGATGCAAAGTCGGACGAGAAGTTGTCGTGGGGCAGGTTGTTGATGAAGTAAGGCTGGGCCCCGGCCAGATAGGCCGCCCCTTCGTAAATCTGATAGAAGGGGTTGGGGCAGATCACCAGGGGCTCGGCCTGGGCCGGATCGACGATGCATTGGGCAAACGCGAACAGGGCTTCCCGGGAGCCATTCACCGGCAGCACCTGGGTGGCAGCATTTACGGCGGGCAGCTGGTAGCGGTTTTCCAGCCAGCGGGCGATGGCGCCGCGCATGGCATCCGAGCCCTGGGTGGTCGGGTAGTTGGCCAGGCCGCTCAGATTGTCGATCAGCGATTCACGGATGAAGGCCGGGGTCGGGTGCTGGGGCTCGCCGATGGAGAGGCGGATGGCCGAATACTGGGCCGGCGGCGTGATGCCTTCAAACAGGGCGCGCAGGCGCTCGAAGGGGTAGGGGTGCAGGTCCTGGAGATGGGGGTTCACGTTCGGTGTGTATCCTGAAATCATCTGCCGTTTGGCATGAAGCGTGACATGAAGCTGTGTTCATATCATGACACGGGGTTTGCGCGGGCAGGCACAAGGGGGCACAAAGCGGTACCAAAGCCCTGATGGCTCCGGCGAAAGCGGGTGATATTATAGCGTTCCTTGCCCATGCCGCACCGCAACAATAGTCTGTTCGGAGTCGCTGGCCGGGCGGGAACCGTGTTTATTGCTTACCTATTTCAGTGCGTCTCGCAAAACTCAAGCTCGCCGGCTTCAAAACCTTTGTTGACCCGACCACCGTGCTCACACCGGGCAATCTGGTAGGCGTCGTGGGCCCCAATGGGTGCGGCAAGTCCAACATCATCGACGCGGTGCGCTGGGTGCTCGGGGAATCCCGGGCCTCCGCGCTGCGCGGCGAATCCATGCAGGACGTCATCTTCAACGGCTCCACCACCCGCAAACCGGTGTCCCGGGCGAGTGTCGAACTGGTGTTCGACAACGCCGAGGGCAAGGCCGCCGGTCAGTGGAAGCCCTATGCCGAAATCTCGGTCAAGCGGGTGCTCGACCGGAGCGGCGAATCCACCTACTACATCAACGGCATCCACGTTCGGCGCAAGGACGTGATCGACCTCTTCCTTGGCACCGGCCTGGGCCCCCGGGCCTACGCCATCATCGAGCAGGGGATGATCTCGCGCATCATCGAGGCCCGCCCGGAAGAGGTGCGCGGTTTCCTCGAAGAAGCTGCCGGGGTCACCAAATACCGGGAGCGGCGCAAGGAAACCGAGGGGCGCCTCTCGGATGCCCGCGATAACCTCGCCCGCCTTGACGACATCCGCAACGAACTGGGCCAGCAGATCGGCCGCCTGGAAGCCCAGGCTGCCGTGGCCGAGGCCTACCGGCGCCTGAACGACAGCCTCGCCCAGCGCCAGCAGCTGTTGTGGTTGCTCAAGCGCAACGAGGCCCGGGCCGAAAGGGCCCGGCTCACCGAAGCCCTGGCCGAGGCCACTCGGCGCATCGAAGCGGATTCTTCCCGTTTGCAAGAGCTGGAAGCCCGCCTCGAAACCGCCCGGGAAACCCAGTTCGAAGCGAGCGAAGGGGTGCAGATCGCCCAGACCGCCCTGTTTACCGTGAGTGACGAGATCACCCGGCTCGAAGGCGAACTGGCCCGTTTGCGGGAAAGCCGCCGGGTGCTCGAAGCCCGCCTCGCCCAGCTGGAGCGGGAAAACGCCCAATGGCTCGCCCAACAGGGCAGCCTGGACGGGGAGCAGGAGCGCTGGCAAGGGCTGGAAGAGCATTCCGCCATGCGCGCCGAGCAGGCCGAGGCCCGCCACGACGAAGTGGCCGAGCGTCTGCCCGAGGCCGAAGAACAACTGCGCACGGCCGACACCACGGTGCAGGCGGTGCGGCGCGAGCTGAACCAGGTCGAACAGCAGATCCGGGTCGAAGAGACCCACCGCCTCAGCAGCCAGCGCAGCCTGGACACCCTGGCCCAGCGCCGGGATCGCCTGCGCCAGGAGCAAGCCAGCATCCAGGCGCCGGATCTGGCGCTGATTGCCCGCCATGAGGCCGCTCTCGAACTGGCCCAGGATCAGCTGGCCCAGATCCAGGACAGCATGGCCGCCGCCCAGGCCCGTCTGCCGGCCCTGCAGCAATCCCTGCGCGCTGCCGTGGAGGCCGAGCGCCAGGCCCAGAAACAGGCCACCGAACTGCGCGCCCGGCGCGACGCCCTGCGCCAGCTCCAGGCCAAGGTGCAGGGCCAGGGGCAGATGGGCGATTGGCTGCGCCGCCATGGCCTGCACGAACTCAAGCCCCTGTGGCAGCAGCTGGGGGTGGATGCGGGCTGGGAGCTGGCCCTGGAGGCCGTGCTGCGGGAGCGCCTGGCCGCCTTGCCGGCCCTGGATGCCCAAGCCGCCCTGGATGCTTTGCTGGACAAGGTGCCCGGCCCCTGCGCCTTCATCCTGCCCACTCTGGCAGATACCGCGACCCTAGCCGAAACCGCGCTGCCAGCGGGGGCCACGCCCTTGCTGGCTCGGGTGCGCCCGGGGGCGGCGGCACCGCTGCTGGCCTCGTGGCTGGCCGGAGTCGCAGCGGTGGATGATCTGGGCCCCTGGCTGGCCCGGCGGGCCGAACTGGGCGCCCAGACTTGGCTGGTGTCGCGTCAGGGCCAGATGCTGGGCCGGGATGTGCTCATCCATTACGCGCCGGATGCGCGTACCCATGGCGTGCTGGAGCGCCAGCGGGAAATCGACCAGTTGGGCGCCCAGGTGGAGGCCGCCCAGGAAAGCGCCGCCCAGGCCCACGCCCAGGTGGAAGAGGCCGAAGCCCAGAGCACCGCTCTGCAGGAAGACCTGAACCACCAGCGTCGGGAAGCCCAGCAGCTCCAGAGCCGCATCCACGCCGATCAAGTGGAGGTGCTCAAGCTCACCCAGGCGCGCACCCGTTACGAAGAGCGCTGTGGCCAGATCGAACGGGATCTGGCCGAAATCGGCCACAGCGAAGAGGCCGAGCGGGATCGTCTGATGCGCTCCGAGATGGAGCTGGAACGCTGCCAGGCCCTGGCCGAACTCCAGCGGGAACGCCTGGAGGCCGCCGAGGCGGTGCGTCTGGAGCGGGAAAGCAGCCTGCGCGAAACCCGCAGCCTGGAGCAGGCCCTGTCCCGGGAGCTGCAGGAGGCGCGCCACACGGCGCGGGAATGCCGCAGCAAGCTCGAAGACATCGCCCGTAACCGCCAGCTGGCCGAAGATCAGCTCGAAAAGATCACCGACGAACTGGCCGAGCGGCGCGAGGCCCTGTTGATGATCGACGAGGCCAGCGTGGAAGCGGCACTCCAGCGCAGCTTGCACCAGCGCACCCTGCGCGAGGGCGCCCTGGCGGAGGCCCGCAACCAGCTGGAGCTGGCCAACACCATGCTGCGCCAGCTCGAAGAAGATCGTCAGCGTACCGAGCAGGGCGCCGCACCCATGCGCGAGCGGGTGAGCGAGCTACGCCTTCAGGTGCAGGCCGCCGAACTGGCCGAAACCCAGTTTGCGACCCGCCTGGAAGAAGCCCAGGCCGACGAGGCCGCCCTCGCGCCCTTCCTCAGCCCGGATCTGAAAGAAACCAGCCTGCAGCGCGAAGTTAACCGCCTGGGGCGCGAAATTACCGAACTGGGCCCGGTTAACCTGGCCGCGCTGGATGAATTGCGCAACGCCCAGGAGCGCAAACATTACCTGGATGTGCAGACCGAAGACCTGACCGGGGCGATTGATACCCTGGAAGATGCGATCCGCCGCATCGACCGGGAGACCCGGGAACAGCTCCAGGAGACGTACAATACCGTCAATCATCATTTTGGTAATCTCTTCCCCATGCTGTTTGGGGGCGGAGAGGCGCGGCTGGTATTGACCGGCGATGAAATCCTGGATGCAGGCATTTCCATCGTGGCCCAGCCGCCGGGCAAGAAAAACAGCTCCATCCAGCTCCTTTCCGGGGGCGAGAAGGCGCTGACCGCGATTGCGTTGGTGTTTTCCATGTTCCAGCTCAATCCGGCGCCGTTCTGCATGCTCGATGAGGTGGATGCGCCGCTGGATGACTCCAATACGGATCGCTACGGACAGATGGTGAAGCGCATGTCGTCCCAGACCCAGTTCATCTTTATCAGCCACAGCAAGATCACCATGGAGATCGCGCAGCAGCTGGTGGGGGTGACCATGCAGGAGCAGGGCGTCTCGCGGGTCG
>JAJTBM010000240.1 GCA_021286885.1 Rhodocyclales bacterium | reverse complement strand
ACTGGAGTTCAGACGTGTGCTCTTCCGATCTCACACCCGTGGGGAACGCTCACCCACATCGCCAGCGGAGCGCGGGGCCGACGGTTCATCCCCACACCCGTGGGGAACGCCAGGTTTCTGTCAATGACGAAGTCCTCGTAGACGGTTCATCCCCACACCCGTGGGGAACGCGCAGCGTTCTGGTAGGCCTGCTGGACCGAGGGCGGTTCATCCCCACACCCGTGGGGAACGCATACTGTTTTCAACTTCTGAAAATAGTTAGTTCGGTTCATCCCCACACCCGTGGGGAACGCACTTCTTCTATCCCCATGAAAAATCATGAGAATTTACCGGCGTCGAATTCTACCAAGCAAACTCGATGCCTTTGGCATTTTTTGGGTTATTAAGGATCGTGCCCTGATTCCGGGGTATCCGGGGGCAGGAAGCTGACGAGGCGGACGCCGTCCCAGTCGGTGGGCATGCGGCGGTTTTTGCCTAGGGTTTCGAATTCGAAACCGGCTTCGTTATTGGTGCGCCAGACGAGGACGGCGTTGCCGTCTTCGATGCCTTCCTGGACCTGGGCCCAGAGATAGTCGCGCACTTTGCGGGAGTAATTGCCCACGTACACGCCGGCGCGGATTTCGAGCAGCCAGATGGCGAGGCGGCCGCGCAGGCGAGGTGGGGCGTTTTCAAGAACGATGACCAGCATCACCAATTCCTGGAGCGTTGGGCAGGGCCGGGGGTACGGCGTCTTCGGGGGCTTCTGGTGGGGCGATGCCTGCGGCGCCGAGGATTTCTTCGATGTCGGGGATGATGCGCTCCAGCAGCCGGCTCTGGCGGAACACATCGCGGCAGGCGAGGCGCACCGCCCGTTCGGGATTGGGCGGATTGCTGGCGGCGATCTTGAAGGCGACCGGCACAACGGTGTCGAATTTGTAGATGTCGGCCACGTCATACACAAACGACAAAGGCTTGCCCGTATGGATGAAGCCCACCGCCGGGGCGTAGCCGGCCGCCAGCACCGCGGCTTCAGTCACGCCATACAGGCAGGAGGTGGCCGACGAGAGGCAGCGGTTGGGCACATCGGAGGCGTCCCAGCTATCCGGGTTGTAGTCGCGCCCCTTCCACTGGATGCCGACCCGCTGGGCAAGCATCTGGTAGGTACGCCGCACCCGGGCGCCTTCGATCCCGCGCAGTTGCTCCACGCTGCGCCGTTCGGGGGGCTCTTCGCCAAAGCGCAGCGCGTACATTTTGCGGACCACCTTGAGGCGCAGGCTTTCATCCAGGGCAAGGCGGGCCTGGTAGAGCAGCCGGTCGGCCCGGGCGCCGCCGGGCTGGCCCGACGAGTAAAGGCGCACGCCCGCCTCCCCCACCCAGACCAGCAAGGTGCCCACCCGGGCCGCCAGCGCCGCTGCCCGGTGGGAGACCAGGGTGCCCGGCTCCAGCATGATGCAGGCCACCCCACCCACGGGAATGTGGGTGAGGATGGGGCGCACTCTGAAGCCTTGTTGATCCACCACCACAAAAGCGCCGTCAATCACGTCGATTTCGCCTTTTTCTACAAAGACAACCGACATGCGCTCCTTGATGGGGATGGGTTTGAGGGGCGGAAGCATGGTGACGTGCTCCTTACACCCGGCGAACCAGCAGCAGACCGCAGCCAAAGGCCTTGGCCCGCCCGACGCCTTCGGTCAAGGCCGTCACCAGCCGGGCCGGATCGCTGACCCGGGCCAGACCCTGGTACTCCAGACTGGAAAAGGACAGGGCCCGCCCCTTGTTGTGGAGCCGGTGCTGGGTGTAGGCCGACCACTCCAGGGCGGGCTCCGGGGCGCCGGTGGCAAAGTCTTCCCGGTGCAGGATTTCCAGCCCCCACGCGGAGGCATGGGCCAACAGCCAAGCCTGGGCGGCCTGATCGGCCGCCTGGGCCAGGGTTTCCCGGGCGGTGGGGCTGGCATCCTTAGGCAGCGGATGCCCCACGCGCTTCTTGGCCGCCATGATCACATCGTGAAACCGGCGCCGCTCGTGGTGGGTTTTGGGTGGCAAGCCGCGTTGGGCGGCCCGTTCGGCGTTGAAGCGGGCCAGGGCTTCGGCATCCAGTTCAACGACCGAGGCGGCCGTGGGATTGGCGCGCAGGCAAAACTGCACCTGCTCGCCTTCGGCCAGTTGGGGGGCAAAGGGCCGGACGCTCTCTACCCGCAACAGACCCGGCACCGGGGTGGGCGGGCGCCGGGAGACCACCAGAAAGCTGGGCCAGCCGCCAGTGCCCCGCGCCTGATCTACCCGGAACACAAAGCTGCGGGCCTCCCCATCCCCCGGAAACAGACGCCAGACCAGGGCGTGATACTGGTAGCCATCTTCGGCGAGCACTCGGCTCAGGGTCTGGGGGTCCAGCCCTTCCCGGGCCAGGGTGATGCGACTGAAAAAATGGCTCATGGGCGGGCCTCCTCGATGAGCAGATACTCCTGACGCGGGGCAAACTGCCAGCGCTGGCGGGAGGTGGGCTCATCGTGCCGGGTCAGGGTCAGGGACGGGATTGTGCCGGGCGCCAAGCCTTCGGGGCCGAGCCGGGCATCCCAGTAGTAACGGGGTGCGGCCCGGCGCGCCACGCGGCGCAGGGGGTCGGTGCGGGAGCCCAGCAAGCCATCGATCTGCTCAGGGCCCAGGGCATCCAGGGCGCTGCGCAGATCGGCAAAGGGCGCCACCCGGGCCGCCAGGGGCAGCGCCAGGGGGCAGGATTTGCGCCCCAGGTAGAGCGGAAACCGGGGCGCCCCCAGGGCTGCCGCCAGGACATCGAGGCTATGGGGGGCCTCTTCGGTGGGCAGCAGGGCCACACTGGCATAGCTGTCCACCCGGTATTCCCGGCTGGTGAGCATGGTATCGAGCTGGTCACGGGGCACAAACCCGAGTTCCTGGCGCCGGGTGCGGTAGGTGTGCTTGCGCAGGGCGGGGCCCCGCTGGACGGTGTGATAGTCCCGCAGCACCTGCCCTTCCCAGTGGAGTTTGACGCCAAAGCGATAAGCTTCGGCCAGGGCCGCCAGAGCCGCCCCCTCGCCCCGCTCCACCCCCAGCGCTGCCGCCAGCAGGCCGAGCAGGGCCGAGCGGGAAGGATAGGCCGCACTCGGGCGCACCTCCCCCACGGCGATCTCGCCCCAGCTGGCCAAGGGGCCGTAAAGCTGGAAGATGAGATAGTCCTTCATCTCAGCGCCCGGCCACAAAATCCAGCACTTCGGCCAAAGAGCCCTGGCCATCGAGCACATCAAAATAGGCGCGGGCATCGGCGCAGGGGCCATAGACGTGATCCATCTTGCGCACCAGGCCGGTCAGCGCGGCAATCGCAGGCTCGCCATAGCCCTCATGGCCGGCCACCGGCTTGAGGAAGGCCAAAGACAAGGAACGGGGCTGCTGGTCGCCCTTCTCTGCCAGGGTGTAGTGGGCATAGGCCCGGGAGCCAAAGCTGTTCTGCTTGCCATTCGGGCCCACCCGCAGCACCGCCTCGGTGAGGGCACGCAGGCTGCGGGCCAACAGGGCTTCGTCGCCCCCCAGGTTTTTGAGCAGCTGTTCGCGGTTGATGCAGATGTACTCATAAAAAACCGCCGCCCCAAAGCCGGCTTCGCCCACGTGGCCCGCGCCGGTTTCGTCGCGCCCCTTGTTAAGGTCGTCCACGGCGGTGAAGTAATCGTCTTCCACCGCCGAGGCATGCACCCCAATCGCGTGGGCCACCTGCACGGCGGCATCGCTGTTGCGCTCGGGCTTGTCGGCCAGCATCCGGCCAAACATGGCGATATCCACCGCGTGCTGGGTGTGGAGCAGGCCATCCAGTTCTTCCTTGGTGGGCTCGCGCTGCTCCTGGGCGAGCACCTGGATCAGGGCGTCCAGGCTGGCCCGTTCTTCGGGGGAGACATGCACCAGGGTTTCGGTCTGGAGCGGGTTTTCTTTTTTGTTTTTGCCATACACCGCTGCAATCTTGGTGGCCCAGGCATCGGCATTTTTTTCTGAGATCCCCGCCGCCACCAGCCCCTCCTTGGCGCGCACACCCCATTGCTTGGTGCGGGTGCCCAGGTGGCCGGCCAGGGCTGATTCAAAGATTTCAGAGGTGCGCCAGGCCCGCTTGAGGCTCTGGGACGAAACCCGCAGGCGTTCCACGCCGCCCATCTGGGCTGTTTTGGGGCGCCCCAGATCATCCCGGTTCAGGTTGGAGGGCGGATAAGAAACGAGCAGGTGCAGTTGGATGTAACGGTTCATGGTCGGGCTCCTGGATTCTGAGTGGGATTTTTGGGGAATGTCAGTCTTTGTCGGCCGCCTGGGCAGCGGCGTGCTTGGCGGCCTGGAGGTAGTAGTCGCTGGCCCAACGCACCTGCAGCCGCTGGGACGGGTGGCATACGCCCGGGTCGCGGAATTCGATCAGCCAGTCGTGGATGTCCTGGGCCAGGGCGGGCACCTGGGCGGTTTTATTCACCAGCTGCACGGCACGCCGGAGCTGGGTGTAAAAATCCTGCTCGTCGGTCGCCCGCAGCAAGCGGGCAAACCGCAGTTCGCTGAGGGCCGGGCGCCCGGCGCCCTCGCCTGCCGGGGCGGCCATGCGGGCGCCAAAGCTGGCGCTGCTGCCCTTGCCTTCCGGCTCTTTATCCACCCACACCAGCACCCCGGCAATCAGCGCCCAACGCCAGGCATCCGGCTCCTGGGGGGCCATGCTTGGCGCCAGCTGGGCCAGCAGGCGGTGAAACGCCGGCACCAGCAGCACTTGGCCCGGATCGGCGCAGCGTTTGAGTTGGGCCCGGTGGGCCCGGCTGAAAACGCCAAACCGCCCCAGGCGCCGCAGCCGGTCTTCCTCACGGTCGGTCTGTCCTTCTGGCTGGAGCCAACGCCACCAGTCCTGGATCAGCCGTTGCTGTTCATCACGGAGCTTCATCAGGTAGTCACCTCCTGTTGCTTGATATAGGTGTGGAGCTGCTTCATGGGCTTGGCGAACAGAAGCTCCCGCTCCAGACGCTGGCGGGCATCCACCAGCCGTTTAATGTCCCAGCCCTTTTCGTATTCGCCGACACTCCAATCTTCAAACAAGCGGAGTGCCGTTGCCCGGATGCCCGCCAGCCAGGTCTTGAACACCGCCGCACGGGTGGCGGGGCTGTCGTCGGCGGCGAGTTGGCGCAGTTGCTGGTAAAACAGGTTTTCAGTGGCGGCCCACAAGGACTGGGGCAC
>JAJTBM010000239.1 GCA_021286885.1 Rhodocyclales bacterium | reverse complement strand
GCTACGACGATTCCGACATCGGCTTCGACTACAAGAGCTGCGCGGTGCTCACCGCCATCAACCGCCAATCCTCCGACATCGCCCAGGGCGTGAATGAGGGCGAAGGCCTGGATCTGGACCAGGGTGCCGGCGACCAGGGGCTGATGTTTGGTTTCGCCACCAACGAAACCCCCAGCCTGATGCCCTTCCCGATCTACTACGCCCACCGCATCATGCAGCGTCAGGGCGAGCTGCGCAAAGACGGCCGCCTGCCCTGGCTGCGCCCCGATGCCAAGAGCCAGCTGACCGTGCGCTATGTCGACGGCAAGCCGGTGGACATCGACACCGTGGTCGTCTCCACCCAGCACCACCCGGACATCAGCCATGCCCAGCTCGCCGAGGCCGTGATCGAAGAGGTCATCAAGCCCGTGCTGCCCAAGGAGATGATCACCGCCAACACCCGCTACCTGATCAACCCCACCGGGCGTTTCGTGATCGGCGGCCCGAACGGTGACTGCGGCCTGACCGGGCGCAAGATCATCGTCGACACCTACGGTGGCGCAGCCCACCACGGCGGCGGCGCCTTCTCCGGCAAGGATCCCTCCAAGGTGGATCGTTCCGCCGCCTACGCGGGCCGCTATGTGGCCAAGAACGTGGTGGCCGCTGGTCTGGCCGACAAGTGCGAAGTGCAGGTGGCCTACGCTATTGGCGTCGCCAAGCCGGTGAGCCTGATGGTGAACACCTTTGGCACCGGCAAGATCTCCGACGAGCGCATCGTCGAGCTGATCCGCGCCCACTTCGATCTGCGCCCCAAGGCCATCATCGCCACCCTGGATCTGCTGCGCCCGATCTACTCCCGCACTGCCGCCTACGGCCACTTTGGCCGTGACGAAGCGGATTTCACCTGGGAAAACACCGACAAGGCCGCCGCCCTGCGCGCCGACGCCGGCCTGTAAGCCGCCAGGCACCCAGGCAGCAGCACCCAGCAAAAACGCCCCCCGGAGTGATCCGGGGGGCGTTTTTTTTCATGGGTTCAGGTGTGTGAGATAGGCACAAAACATGGCGGCCATGTCCTGGGTAAACGCATCGATTTCAGCGGCGCTGCGGGGCTGGCTGGAAAACGCTTTGCCCCCGGCGCTCAGGCTGATGGTGATGAGCTCGGTGGCACGCTGGCGAGTGGCCGCAGAGGCCGTGGGCAGGGCTTCGGCCATGAAGCGGGCACAGGCCTGATCGGCCTGGATCCTGATTTCGCGGGTTTCCGGGGCGTCCCGATACAAGGGCGCCGCATCATCCAGGGCGATGCGCATGGGCGCTTCCGCGCATTCCGATTGAATGAAGGCGCGCACCAGGTTACTGAGCCGGGTGAAGGGCGGCAGGCCGGGCTCTTCCAGCAGGCGGATCAGTAGCGCCGTGGTCTGATGCCATTCATTCACCTGGAGCCGAAACAGTATGGCGGCTTTGTTGGGGAAGTATTGGTAGATCGAACCCACACTCACGCCGGCCCGTTCAGCAACCCGTGCAGTGGTGAAGCGGGCGGCCCCTTCCTGGGCCAAAACCTGAGCAGCAGCTTCCAGAATGCTTGCCACGAGCTCGGTCGAGCGAGCCTGTTTGGGGGCTTTTCGCGCAGTAATCCGGGGTTTGGGGCGGGTGCTCATGATGCTCCTGGCGTTCAGGGGAATGCGAATCGGAAATGTGACGAAAGCGTCGTATATTTAATGCGACGAATTCATCGTATTTCATCGCGTTTCGTCGCATTTTAAGCCCCATCACGGCCAGGAGGCCTCCCCATGTATATGAATACCCTTGAATCTCCTCATCTTCGGCAACTGCTGGAGCGTCTGCACACCCAGGCCGAGCAGCAGGTGCTCCCTGCCTGGGGCGATGTGCCGGAGGAAGAACGCGCCCGCTTGATGGGCAGCAAGACTGAGTATCGGGCGCTGTACGGCCAGCTGCGGGAGTTCTTCTTGCCTGTGTCGCGCTCGACTGGAACCCTGCTTTACATGCTGGCCCGCAATGCCCAGGCCCGGCATGTGGTGGAGTTTGGTACGTCCTTTGGCATCTCGACCCTTTATCTTGCTGCGGCGCTACGGGATAACGGGGGCGGCCAGCTCATCACCACCGAATTCGAGCCCACTAAAGTCGCCCGGGCCCAGGCGCATCTGGAGGAGGCCGGCCTGCTGGATCTGGTGGATATCCGCGCCGGTGATGCCCTGGAAACCCTGCGCCAGAATCTGCCCGAGCGCATTGATCTGGTACTGCTGGACGGGGCCAAGGGCTTGTACAAAGACATCCTTGAACTGCTGGAGGGCCGGCTGCGCCCGGGGGCATTGATCTTGGCCGACAATGCCGACTTCTGCCCCGATTACGTGGCCCGGGTGCGTGCTCCGGAAAACGGCTACCTTTCCGTGCCCCTGGCCGATGAGGTGGAGTTGAGCTGGCGGCTCGGATGAGCCCGTTGGGGCTTGACTGAAAACGCTTGTACGCCTGAGTACGTAACAACGCCCCCCTACGCGTGATCCGTCGGGGGGCGTTTTGTTATTGCGCTCGACCCGAGCGACGCTTACTTCTTGCGGATCGGGCTGAACTCCACCGGCACCCAGGTGTAGGCCTTGCCTTCGCTACGGACGTGGCCCAGGCCGGGGAAGGGGAGGTGCATGCCGGCCACCGCGAGCTTGTCCTGGGCGGCCCAGGCGAACAGCTTCTTGCGGGTGGCTGCGGCCTGCTTTTTGTCGGTGTCGAACTCGATGGTCACGTCAGGCTTGGCAAACTGGACGGCGTAGCTATGTACCGTGTCGCCAATGATGAGCAGGCGCTCGCCCTTGGATTCGAGCAGGTAAGCGGTATGGCCCACCGTGTGGCCAGGGGCGGCAACGCTGCGGATGCCCGGGGCCAGTTCGACCTCGCCGCTGAAGGGCGCCCATTGGCCATGGGCCTGATAGGGTGCGGCGGCTTTCTGGGCCATCTGGAACATGGGGCGGCGTCCTTCCGGGGCCTTGGTGGCCTGGGCCTCCGAGAGCCAGAAATCGCTTTCGGCCTGGGCCACGCGGATCTGGGCGTTGGGGAACAGGGGCTTGCCCTCGGCATCCAGCAGGCCATTGACGTGGTCTGGGTGGAGGTGGGTGAGCAGCACCAGATCCACCTGTTCGGGCCGGTAGCCGGCGGCGCGCAGATTGTCGGCCACAAAACCCAGCGTGGGGCCGAAGGCCTTGGCGGTGCCGGTATCCACCAGCACCAGCTTGCCGCCCACGTTCACCAAGAAGGTGTTAACAGCGGTCTGCACCTTTTCGCCACTCACGAAGATGCGGGCCAGCAGGCTTTGCACCTCGGCGGGCGTGGTGTCGCTCAGCAGCTTGGTGTCCAGGTCGATATAACCGTCGTAGAGGGCGGTGACTTCCATGTCACCCACGGCCATGCGGTAATAGCCGGGCACTTGGGTGGTGATGGGGGCGGCTTCTGCAAAGGCCGGCGCCTGGGGCAGCAAACAGCTGGCCAAGGCCAGGGTGAGGGCAGTCAGGGTGGAACGCAGCATGGGCTTTTTCTCCGATGAATTCAGGAACGGGGGTCGAAATGCACGGCCAGCCACACGGTGTCCGGGCCCGTGGCGGCTACCCGGTGGCGGCAGCCGGCGGGCAGCAGCAGGTGATCGCCAGGGCCGAGCCGGATCAGACGCCCATCCGAAAACTCAAGTTCCCCAAAACCTTGGGCCACCAGTACCCATTCGTCCTGGGGCTGCTCGTACCAAAAGTCTGGCGGGCTGGCATGGCGGTGGGAGAGGATGCGCTCAATGCGTAGCCCCGGGCGTTCGATGATGGCTTCAAAATGCTCCACGGGGCCGGGGGTGGGCGCGTGGGCAAACAGATTTTCGGGGAGGAGATAAGAATCAGGCACAGGCAAACTCCGCAGGGGGTGCGACCAGTATGCCGGACAGGAGGAGGGAAGGTAGTAGAAAAAGTGGCAGCGCCGGGCAAATGCTCTCGGTTGGGTGTTGGGGCTGTTATTGTTCCCGGCGCGCCACAAGCAACGGTACTGGTCTGGAGGGTTCAGGGTATCCAGTCAGTGGGGTGATCATAGGGGCTGCCCCCTGCTTAAGGCCAATTAAATGAAAACATGACCCTGATTTGTTTTTCCTATGATGACCGTTGCAACACCATTTTCGGCAGCAGAGCCCCCTTTCTTTAACGCGGGTTTTAGTCGCTACATCGGCATTGACTACTCCGGCGCCGCCACCGCCGGGAGCCGGCTGCCTGGGCTCCAGGTGTTTGAGCAAAGCCCGGCGGAGGGCCTGCCCCGGCCCGTGGCGGCCCCCGAGGGGCGTCACTGGAGTCGCGCCAGCATCGCCGCCTGGCTGGCTGGGCTACTGGAGGCCCGGGAGCCCTTCATCGCCGGGCTGGATCATGGTTTTTCCTTTCCCCTTAGCTGGTTTGGGGCCCATCAGTTGCCAGACTGGCCCGCATTTCTGGTGGATTTCACCACCCACTGGCCTTGCCACCTCCCCGAAATCAGCGTGGAAGCCCTGCGCCCCGCCGCCTACCCGGCCCAGCCACGCCCCCCGGGCGCCAGCCATGAACTGCGCCTCACCGAAGCCTGGACGGCTGGGGCCAAGAGCGTGTTCCTGTTTGATGTGCAGGGCTCCGTGGCCAAATCCACCTTCGCCGGCCTGCCCTGGCTCCAGTACCTGCGCCAGCGGGGCGGCGATTTCCTGCACATCTGGCCCTTCGATGGCTGGCAGCCGGCCCCCGGCAAGGCGGTGCTGGTCGAGGCCTATCCATCGCTTTACCGGCGCCGCTATCCTGCCCCATCGGGTCTTGGCCCCGATGCCCGAGACGCCTGGGCCACGGCCCGTTGGCTGGCCGACATGGATCAGCGCGGTCTGCTTCCGCGCTACTTCCATCCGCCCCTCACGTCCCCCGAAGCCGCCCAGGCGCGCATGGAAGGATGGATCTTGGGGGTGGGGTGAGAAACAATCCCTAACGCATATTTGTGAACTGGCGCACTGCGCATTGCGTGGCTATATCAACTGATAATTCATTTGTACTTGTTTTGATAAACAATCTTTTCATGCAACGAATGCATAACACATATTAACCGCCGCGCCTTGAGCGCTGCTGGCGGGCTCCCTAGACTCGACCGGGTTTTGAACTCTTTTGAATTGTCATATTCCGTGGCAATTCGTGTGGAGCATCATGAATCCGTCCAGCCTCCTTGCATCCTTCG
>JAJTBM010000238.1 GCA_021286885.1 Rhodocyclales bacterium | reverse complement strand
GCTCAGCCGGGCGGCGTCGGGCCAGTGGTAGGCGAGGGTGGCGATCAGCAGATTCACCATCACCGCACTTACCACCCAGCGGCGCTTGTCGTAGAAGAAGGCGCCGGTGATGAGCAGCATCCCGCCCACAAAAATGGGCGCCGCCCAGTTGCCGTTGGCTCGCCCGGTGAGGGCCTGGAAAGACACCAGCAGCAGCAGCGGAACGGTGAAGATCAGCAGCAGCCGGTGGCGCGCCTCCAGCCACAGGCGACGCCAGCGTACCAGCGCCCAGCCCAGCAGAATGCCGGCCACCGGGCCGATGGAGGCCCATTGGGCGCCGATGAATTCACCGAGCTGCCCCGGATGGAAGCCACGCCCGCCACCCTGGCCGATACGGGTGATGTCGGCGGTGTGGCGGAAGGTGGGGAAGTCGTGTTGCCAGTTCCAGTACAGATTGGGGGCCAGAATGGCGGCGGCGATCACCAGCGCCACCCAGGGCTGGGGGCGTCCCAGCCAGACCCGGTGCCGGGTTTCGATCAGCAGCAGGAGCAGGGCCGAGGGCAGAAACGCGGCCATGGTGTATTTGGACATGAGCCCCAGCCCGAGCACCACCCCCAGGGCCAGCCAGGCGCCCCAGCCGTTGCCGCGCTGGTCTTGGTCCAGGCCCTTGAGCAAAAACCACAGGGCACACGACCAGAAGAACAGCAGTGGCGCATCGGTGGAGACGAATAGCCCCAGGGCCGACACCAGGGGCATGGACAGAAAGCCCAGCCCGGCCCAGAAACCCACTTCTTCGGAGTAGAGCCGCTTGCCGAGCAGGTAGAGCATCCCGGCGGTGAAGGGGTAGAGCAGCAGGGACGGCAGCTTGACCGCGATCAGCCCCTTGCCCAGCAGGGCGGTACTCCCCCCAATCAGGGCGGCGATGAGCGGCGGCTTGCTGAAGTAGCCCCAGTCCAGGGCCTGGGACCAGCCCCAGTAATAGGCCTCATCCACATACAGATCGATGCCCAGGTGGTTGATGACCCAGATCCGGTAGAGGGTGAGGGCGAAGGCGATGCCGGCCAGCAGCAGAAAGCGGGGGAGGCGCTGAGTCATGGGTGGGTAGGGGCTCAGGTGGCTTACTTGAATTTCACCAGGGCGACACCGCCCTGCTTGAACAGGATCTCGACCTTTTCTTCGGGGTCGAGCCGGTCGGTGCGCACCAGGGCCACCGTGCCGCCGGCAGGTTCGCCCTTGAGGGTGATGTCTTGCCGATACACGCTGAAGCTCGGGGCGGTGGTGAAGCGCCAGAAGATCACGTTGCTATCCTTGATCTCGGCGGCCTTGAGGCCTGCGGCCTTGACCGGCCCCTGGGCCACTTCGCCCGCAAAGGGCACCACCAGGCCCGCGAGCAGCACCACTAGGGTGCTGGCCGTGACGACCAGGCGCTGAACCAGGGCGGCCTTGCTCAGGGTGACATACACCACCCAGCCCAGCAGGGTGGCGCCGGTGAGGGCAAGGTAGGTGTAATCGCCCACTTCCAGGGCGCGGGAGAACTGGGCCCGGTAAAAGGCATCCCCCAGGCTGCTGTGGGAGAGCAGATCAAGAATCGTGGGCAGCGCGGCAAACAGCACCAGCAGCAGCCCGGGCAGCACAAAGTGGGGCCACACCCGGCGCGCCCGGTGGGCATGCAGGCCGATCAGGGCAAACAGGGGCGTGCAACCGTAGAGCACGTAGTGGGGCAGCTTGGTGCCCGACAGGGAAAAGAACACCAGCACAAAGCCGAACCAGATCCACAGAAAGCGCTCGAGGGGCGATTTCCAGTCGGCCCGCAGTTGGCCCAGGGCCACTCCCAGCAGCCCGCTCCAGGGCAGCAGCAGCAGGGGCACGGCGATCAGGTAGTAGAAAGCGCTGCCCCCGTGGCCTTCCAGGGAGCCGGAAAAACGCTGGACGTTGTGCTTCATGATGAAGCCGTTGATGAAGTCCATCCCGTGGGTCTGGTAGGCGTGCCAGTACCAGGGGGCGGCAATGCCCACCAGCAGCAGCCAGCCCAGCGGGTTGGCGATCATCTTCAGCCAGCGGCGCCCGTCGCCCTGGCTCAGGCAATACAGACAGGTCACGGCTCCGGGCACGATCAGGGCCACCGGGCCCTTGGTGAGGGCGCCCAGGCCCATCAGCACATAGGCACGCAGCAGGGGTGTCTTGCGGCCGCTTTCCAGGTGGCGCCACAGATCAAACAGGGTCAGGGCCAGGATGCAGTTGAGCAGCCCGTCGGCAGTGGCGGCGCGGCCAATGGCAAAGGGGCCGAGGGCCGTGCTCGCCACGGCCAGGGCCAGCAGGCCGGCGTTTTCGCCAAAGCGGCGGCGGGTAAAAAAGTAGGTGGCGTAGCTCCAGGTGATGGCCGCCAGGGCCGAGGGCAGCCGGAAGGCCCACTCGCTGGCCCCGAAGATCAGGTAGCCCACCGCCTGGAACCAATACACCAGAATCGGCTTGTCGAAGCGCGGGTTTCCGTTCAGATAAGTGAATAGAAAGTCGTTGCGCTGGAACATTTCCCGGGTGGCTTCCGAGAAGGCGCCCTCGTCCACGTCGAACAGGGGGGCGCCCCCCAGGCGCAGCAGGAAGGCGATCAGGGGCAGGGCCAGGATCAGGCGGGCCAGCGGGGTGCCCGCCAGGCCGGGGCCGGCGTTGTCAAAGCGGCTCATCGGATTTTACGCGTGGGTCAGGGGCCAGGCTCAGGCCTGGTCGGGCTGGGACCAGCCCTGCTCATCGGTGAGGGGCGCGGATTCCCGGGCCACATAGGCCTGGCTTACCCCGGACTCGTAGTACACCCGGGTCAGCAGCTCGGCCAGCACCCCGGAAGTCACCATCTGTACCCCCGCGATCACCATGAAAAAGCCGCCAAACAGCAGGGGGCGGGTGCCGATGGAGGCGCCGGTGAACAGCTTGAGCAGGCCCAGGTAGCCCAGAATGACCATGCCGACTGTGCCCAGCATCAGCCCGATCCCGCCAAAGAAGTGGCCCGGACGGGTACGGAAGCGCATGAAGAAGTAAACAAAGATCAGATCCAGGATCACCCGGAAGGTGCGGGAGATGCCGTACTTGGATTCGCCAAACACCCGGGCGTGGTGGGTGACTTCTTCCTGGGCGATCTTGCGCGGCGTGGTCACGGTGGCCAGCCAGGCGGGAATGAAACGGTGCATCTCGCCGTACAGGCGCACGTTTTTGATGGCGCTGGCGCGGAAGGCCTTGAGGGAGCAGCCGTAGTCCTGCAGCTTGACCCCGGTGATGTTGGCGATCAGCCGGTTGGCGATCTTGGATGGGATCTTGCGCAGCACCATCCCGTCCTTGCGGTTCTTGCGCCAGCCGGCCACCAGATCCAGATCTTCGCGCAGCAGGCGCCCGGCCATGCGCGGGATGTCCACGGGGTCGTTCTGCAGGTCACCGTCCATGGTGACGATCACATCACCCCGGGCTGCGTCGATGCCCGCCTGCATGGCGGCGGTCTGCTTGAAGTTGCGCATCAGGGCCACGATGCGCACATGGGGGCCGTAGTGCTTGGCCGCCTTTTCGAGGTTTTCGACGGTGCGGTCGGCGCTGCCATCATCCACGATCACCACTTCCCAGGGGTAGGGGTAGCCGGTGAGGGCCAGGTGAATGCGTTCCAGCAGGGGGGCGACGTTGTCTTCCTCGTTGTAGAGGGGCACCACCACCGACAGGCGATGGGGCGGCAGATCGTCGGGGATCTGGGCGACGGCGGGCGGGAGCGGAGATGCGGTCATGGTCATTCTTGAAGTATCAATCAGGGTTGCGCCGCGTCTTTGGCGACGGGGGCGGAATCGGGGGCGGCAGGGGCGGCGTTGTGGGCCGCGCCCACACGGGGGCCGGGAAACAGCCAGGCCACCGCGCCCGCGCTCACCGAGCAGGCAATCACAAACAGGTGCAGGGCCAGGGCCACTTGCAGGCCCGCCGGCAAGGCATGGCCGTGGGGCAGCAGGGCGGCGGCGGCACCCGCTTCATAGGTGCCAAAGCCGGCCACCCCCTGCACGGGCAGGATGGCGGCGAGTTCGGCCCCCAGGGCGCCCGCTGCGCCCACATTGAGGGCATCGGGCAGCAGGGCCGCGAGCAGGGTGGCCTGGGCGGCCAGTTTCACCGACCAGTTGGCCCAGGTCCACAGCCAGCCGTAGCGGGCGTGGCGGGTACTTTCGGCAAAGGCGTCGCGCAGCTTGGCGAGCTTGCGGGTCCAGCCCGTTTGTTCGTTCCAGGCATGGGGCGCCCGGGCCCAGCGGGGCAGCCACCAGGCCAGCCCCAGCACCCCAGCGACAGCGGCCACCCGCAGGGGCAAGGGCAGGCCGGGCCACACCAGGGCACCCAGGGCCATCACCACGAAGGCGTCCTGCAGCCGGAACCAGAACAGGGTGGCCAGGGCCCGGGGCAGGCTCACCCCAAAAACCTGGCGCAGCAGCACCGGGAACACCGCCTCGCCACCCCGGAAGGGCAGCACGTTGATCATCGCGCTGTGGATCAGCACGATGCGCAGGCAGGCGCCAAAGCCACCCCCCAGGGCGCGGAACTCGTCCCACACCCGCAGCGCACGCAGCGAATAGGAGAGCGCAAAACCGGCCACGCACAGGCCCAGGGTGAGGGCGTCCAGGCGGGCCAGCACGGCCCCCAGGCCCTGCCAACGGTTATCGGAGAATAGCCAGGCCAGGAGCCCGAGGGATGCGCCAATGGCGAGCAGTCGTTTGAGATTCATCGCGTTTTACGCAGGTCTTGCCCCAGGGCCGAGGCGGCCCCGCCGATGCCCCAGGAGGCCAGCGCGATCTGGAACAGGCGAGCCTCAGGGTAGCCCAGGTCGATGAACAGCAGCGCCAGGCTGGCGCCCATCACCAGGGCCGCAATGGGGCGCCGGCCTTGTGCTTCCCAGAAACGCCAGCGGGCGGTGATGTCCAGCCCCAAGCCCCCGGCCAGCCAGCCCAGGGCCGCGCCGCCCAGCACATCCACCGGCCAGTGGGCCCCCACCGCAATGCGCGACAGGGCCACCAGCCCGGCCCAGGGCAGGGCGATCAGGGCCACGTGCAGGCGTTTGGCCGGCGTGGGCCAGCCCAGCACCAGCAAGGCCGCCACCAGGAAGGCCGTGCAGCTATGACCCGAGGGGAAGGCGTGCAGATAGAGCTTGACGCCGACTTGATGGAAGGAATCCAGGGGCAGCACCCCGGCAGGGCGCAGGGTGTCGAAGGCGGCCTTGGCCGCCTGGGTCAGTCCCCAGGTGGGCAGG
>JAJTBM010000237.1 GCA_021286885.1 Rhodocyclales bacterium | reverse complement strand
GGCGACCACCGAGACGCTGGGGCGATGCCCCATGCCCTCCAGGCGCTCCAGCTCGCCACAGAAGCGCTCGAACTGCCGACCGTGCCAACTACTCGTCCAAGAGGTACAGCGCGCGGCAGAGGGCAAATAAGGGACACTGGCGAGGCAATTGCTGGTTATGGACCAGGTGCAGCCATCGGGCAGCATGCCCAACAGGGTGGCCAAGCCGGGGTAGATTGTGGGCTCGCCACCGGTGATCTCCAGGTGGTAGGGCGCGAAGGGGTCGAAAGCCTCTAGCCACTCCCAGGCGTCCAGCATGTCCAGGTGCTGGCGGCGCTGGTTGCCGTAGGCGCTCCAGGTGCCCTTGCCATGCCAGGTGAAGTGGCAGTACGGGCAGGCCAGATTGCAGCCCATGATGGGAATGAATAGGATTTGGGTCTGGTTCATGGCTCGCCCCGTTGATACTCGTAATCGACCGTGATCTCCAGATTTAGGATGCCGATGGGATCACTGGCCCCGCCCTCGTACACCAGCAGGTCGCCGATGTGGGTGTCGGCCCACCAGGGATTGCGGGCGCTGTCCATGAGCGCGGTCTCCAGATCGGCGGCCAGGCCGTCCAGGGCGCTGTAATCGGCGGCCGGGCAATCCACGTAGCCCGCGATGACCACGAACAGTTTGGCCTCCGCCTGTCCGGAGCTAAAGTCGCGACACGAGCGCTTCTGCCCGGCTAGGCAGAGGGCGGGGCGGGCGGGCATGTCGTCATCCATGTGCAGGCCGCGCCGCACCTCCGCCACGCCGGTGATGGATTGAAGGACGGCCTGGAGATCGGCCATGATCTGGGCGCGGTTGCTCATGCCCGCACCTGTTCCCAGGCAGCAAGGAAATAGCCCGCCTCGGCCAGCTGCCTGGCGGCATGCTCCAGGGCCGGGCGCAGATAGGGCCGGGCCGGGATGGTCACCTGCCGCTTGCTGACCCAGCGGCCCTGGGTTCTGAAGCGCAGATATTTGGCGCGCACGGCCTTGACGGTGCCGCCCAGCTCGTGGATGCGGGCATAGACCAGGTTGGAGCCCAGGATGCCGCAAAGAACGGGCCAACGATCGTCCACGGCCATGACGATGGAGCCGCGCAGGCCCAGCTCTCCCCGGCGGCTGACCAGGCCCGGGCGGCCGCCCATGCCCACCTCGCGGGCATGGTTGCGGGCGTCGTTCATGGCCCACCACATGGCCCTGGTGGCGGCGGCCCGGAAACGCTCGGGCATGGCCGCGAACCTGGCCCTATCCTCGGGCGAAAAGCGCATCTTGAAGACGATCATAGGCCACCTCGGCGGGCGTAGCGCCCCAGGATGGTGAGCACCTGGGGAGGCACATCCTTAACCAGGCCACTGGTCCAATAGCTTTGAGTCCCCCCGCCACCCGGCAGCACCACCTGGGTTTCGCCCAGCTTGCCCTTGCCCACGCCCGCGATCCCGGCCTCCTTGAGCTTCCAGGCCGCCCATTCCACGGCCGCCTGGGCCAGATCGTCGGGGATAGGGCTGAATCCTGTGTTGCACTCCAGGTGCAGGTTTTGCACGCCCTGGGAAAACAGCCCCCAGTCGTAGAGGCGGATGAGGCCCTGGCCGCCGTAGACCACGTAGCCGTTGCCCAGCAGGCTGGGCCTGGGCGATATCTCCAGGCCGTCCACCTGGAGCAAGCTGACGCCGTTGATGGGCCACTGGGGGGTGAACAAATCACGGGTGCCGTCGCCGTCCAGGTCCCAGACCTGGTCCCGGGCGGCCAGCTGGCGGCCGGTGAGGCTCTCGGCGGCGCTGGACACGGCCCCTATGAGCGTCTCCAGGGCGGTGTCGTAGGCGGCGGCGGCCGAGGGCAGGCCCGTGTATGACTTGAGGGCGGCCAGGCTGCACAGGGCGGTGTTAGACAGACTCATGTTCCGCCTCCACCAAGGATAGCAGGCCCAGGCCCCAGACGGCGGCCACGGGCTGCTCCCAGATCAGGGTGCCGCCACTGGCCACGGCCAGGCCCACCAGGGCCCCGAACAGCCCGGGGTTGGGAAAGGCGCGGCGCAGGGCATGCCATAGACCGGCCAGCACCAGCGCCAAGCCCAGCCAGCCGTATTCCCACAACACCAGGACATAGGCGGAATAGGGGCTGGCGTGGCCGGTGGCATGGCCCAGGATCTGGGACCAGGAGCCGGGGCCCCACCCGAGCGGGCGGGAACCCTGGAGCGCCTGGGCCCAGAGCATGAGCCGCTGATCCGCGCCGGGGCCGTGGTGCCACAACAGGCAGGCCGCTGTCAGGCACAAGAGAACACCCATGCCTGCGGCCAGGAGCAACCGCCGCAACCGGGACAGGCGCGGGGGAATCATGGAGACCAGCATGGCCAGGCCGCCGGCCACTCCGGCCAGCCAGCCGGTCCAAGAGCCCTGCATGCCGGCCACCACCAGCAAAACCAGGGCCCCCACATCCCAGCCCCAGCGGCCGCGCCAAAGCAGCAGTGGAACCGACGAGCCCAGCAGGCCGGCCAAGACGATGGGGGATTCGACCGGGCCGCCGTTGCGGCCCATCGGCAGGCCCAGGCCGGCGGACGAAGGCTGGAGCAGGGGATCGAGCCCCAGCCAGCCCAGCAGGGACCAGGCGGCCAAGAGCAGCGGCAGCAGGCAGAGCAGGCCGCGCAGCCGGGCGGCCCGGCCCCGAAACACCAGGGGTAGCAGGGCCAGGAGCAGCGACCCGGCAAACAGGCAGTCAAAAGCCGACTGGGCCGCGAGATATCGGCCAACCGGCGCCAGGCCCCGCACGGCCAAGAAGCGCAGCACCAGGCACCCTACCAGGCCCAGGAGCAGCAACAAGGACGCGCCGGGATTGGGCAGCAGTGCCGCCACCAGAGACGCGCCCAGGGCCACGGATAGGAACCAGCCCTGGCTGACGTGCACCTGGCCATCGAAGCACAGGGCGAACGGCAGCAGCAGCACCAGGCAAGCGGCCAGGCGGTGGGTGGAGGAGGCCGTCATTTGGTCACTGGAGCGCCGGTGAGGGCCTTGTCCTGGTCCGGGGCCTGGATCTCCCTGCCCACGCTCACCAGGCCACGAGCCTCCCAGTGCCAGGCGTCGGCCACCGGACAGTCGAACTCATCGCCGATGCGGTGGCCGTTGAAGGCCCCCAAGGCCCTTACACGCACCTTGACCACGCCTTGCCGCGGGGGCTGTCCGGTTTTCCTCTTGGCCATTCGCGTTCCTCGTCGCCCCCGGGGGCGCTGGGCTCCCGGGGGCTTGGTTAGGTTCTAGGGACGGAAGCCCCAGGTGGCGTAATTGATGGCCGCGCTGGTGACGCTGGCCCCGCCCAGGCTGAGCACCATCGGGCTGCCACGGGGCCCCACGATGACACCCTGCTCATTGGACAGGCTGACGGTGGCGCTGCCCACCTTGATGGTGGCGTCGGCGCTGGTGGGCACCCTCCCCACGCTGGCGCCCACGTCCCCGTAGCCACTGGGGATGGAGCTGTCCAGGGTGAGGGAGACGCCGGAGCTGACGGCGGTGACGTAGCGCTCCACCACCCCCCCGCTGGGGGTCTGGAGCACCAGGCTGGAGCCCACCACATAGCCGCTGGTGCTGGCCACGTTGAGGGTGGTGCCGGTGCTGGAGGCGTCCACCGTCGTACTGGCGGTGGGGAAATAGACGCTCACCGCGCCGTTGGCGTTGTTGGCCGTGGCGCTCAAGGCCAGCACCGTGGTGCGGGCGTTGGCATCGCCGGGCAGGGCCACCTCGGCAAAGGCGGCGCCGCTGGCGGCGGCGGTGCGGGCCCCGTTGTAGACCGCCAGGGCGGGCACGGCCAGGCCCAGCACCAGGGCCACGGCGGCGGCCCAGAGCAGAAGGCGCTTGCGGGTGAACTTATGCATGATGGCTTTTCCTTTCAGGACCTAGTTGGTGGGCACGCCGGCCAGGCTGGCGAAGCGCTTCTCGTCGCTGAGCTGGAAGCCCACGCGCATCTCGGCCAGGAAGCAGGTCTGGTTGTGGCTGAAGTAGGGCTCGGCCCAGGGGTTGGTCTTGACCACGATGCCCTGGCGCGAGCCCACGAAGGCCGAGTTGGCGAAATCGCCGGCGTAGAGCTTGGTCTCGTTGGCTTGGGGGCCCAGGTTGGCCAGGATGTTGGGATCGCGCACGAACTGCTCGCCCCACACCGTGGGCAGGGCGGCCGGCTGGGTGGGGCCCTTGTACAGGTACTGGCCGTTGGCGTCCTTGAGGCTCATCAGCACCTTCTCGGCCTTGGTGTGGCCCAGGATGGGGATGCTGGTGGCGGAGGGGGCGTTCTCGTAGCAGGCGAAGATCAGGCCCAGGATGTCGTCGAAGTTGAACTCGGCCCCGGCCTGCAAGACGTTGGTGACGATCTTGCCGTCCAGGCCCACCACCGGGTCCAGGGAAGAGATGTCGAAGGCGGTGCCCAGGGTCTCGGCGAAGAGCATGCGCAGCACGCTGTCCACGCTGGGGTCGCTGTCGTCCAACAGCTGGTTACTGACGGCCACCTTGACGCACAGGGTGTGGGCGGTGATGACCATCTGTCCCAGGCTGATGTCGCTGGAGGGCTTGAAGCCGGTGGCCTGGGTGTAGCCAGAGGGGTCCGTCTTGTCGCGATCGCTGGTGGTCTCGGGCACCCAGTAGGCCGTGAGGCCGCCGGACAGGGTGGGGAAGGTGATCTGGCGGGTGCGCATGGGCACCTGCCGACACAGCCGGTTGACGGCGCTGTAGTTGGGCACCAGGTTGATCAGCTCGCGGCTTTCCTCGGTGGGCACCAGGTAGGCGCCCACGGCCCCGCTGTTCTCGCTGAGGGCCTTGGTGTCGCTCTCCACCCGCACCAGCTGCTCGGACTTGAGGTATTTGAGCCCGCCGCCATCGCCGCGCTGGCCCATGCTGGCCCGCTTGATATCGCCCAAGGTCTGACTGAAGGTGACCTTCTCGGCCTTGGTGGTGTCGGGGTCTTCACCGGCGGTGACGGCGCTGCTGGGCAGGGCCTTGAGGTGCTCGGCCAGCTGCTCGCTGACCAGGCCCTTGATGGATTCCTCGTCCAGGGCCACGCCGGTGGCCTTTTCCAACAGGGCGACCATTTCCTTGATTTCCATGCTTTTCTCCTACGCCACCTTGCCCAGGTGGTAATCGAGCTGTTCCTTGACCATTTGCCCTACCAGTTGCCTCACCAGCAGCACGGCGGCGAGGGCGCGGGTTTCGGGGGAAAGGCCCGCCCCGGGCTCTTCCGGGGGCGGGGGATCGCCGGCGGCCGCCGGCTCCTGGGGCTCGGGCTCGGCGGCCTTGGCCTCGGGCTCTT
>JAJTBM010000236.1 GCA_021286885.1 Rhodocyclales bacterium | reverse complement strand
TGGCGATTTCGATGGTGCCCCAAAGCGGCAGGCTCATCAGCAGGCCGGCACTGAGCCAGCGGGGGCGGGTTTTAAGGGTGGGCGCCAGGAAGGCCAGAGCCCCCAAGCCTGAGGCGCAGAGGGTCAGGGCCGCCCAGACGCTGGCAGGCGCGAGGGCTGCACAGGCCGTGTTAAGGGCGCTGAACAGGGTCTGGTTGATTCCGGCAAGATGCACCGCCAGGGCCGCAATGCCCAGCACCAGCGCAGGGCCGAACCGCCAGCCCGGGGGCAGGGGCGGAAAGTCTGTAGCGGTGGAAGGGGGCGGATGAGGGGCGCGCACGGGGGGCAGATCAGACAAAAGGCGGCAATTTTACCTGATCCCACCCACCTGGCGGGGGCTTTGCGCCTTGAAAGCTGCCCCCGGATGCGTGCAGGCTTAGCCGGTGAGGCTTTCCCCATCCCAGGGGCGTCCCCCCGGAATGGCATGGAGCTGGGCTTGGTTCTTGCGGGCCTGCTTGACCCGATACATGGCCTGATCAGCCGTGTGAATCAGGCTTTCGGGGGTGGCCCCGTCCCCCGGCGCCATTGACAAGCCCACGCTACAGCCCAATTGCAGGGTATGCCCCATGACCTGGAAGGGGCGGTTGAATACCCCGAGCAGGCGTTCGCCCAGGAAGTTGAGGCTGTCCTGGCTGCCCACATCGGGGAAGATCCCCACAAACTCGTCGCCCCCGGTGCGTACGATCACGTCGCTCAGGCGCAGGGCGGTGCCCAGGCGCTGGGCCACCTGCACCAGCAGCGCATCGCCCACCGCGTGGCCGGAGCGGTCATTGACCGGCTTGAAGCCATCCAGGTCGCTCACCGCCACGCCCAGGGTCTGGTTGTCGTGCAGGCACTTGCGCAGCATCTTGGGGAAGTGGGCTTCCAGATAGCCCCGGTTGGGCAGACCGGTGAGGGCGTCGTGGTGGGCCAGGTGCTGCAGCCCCTCGGCGGTCAGGTGGCGGGCGGTCACATCCAGCAGGGTGACGATGTGGAGCGGCCCTTTCTCGCTGTTGATGATCCCCGGAATGCGCTCGACCGCCAGGAACTCCCCGTCCGGGCGTTGCCCCATCCAGACGCCTTCGTCTTCTTGCAGGAAATTGTCGAGTTTTTTCCCGCGCAGCTCCCGGCGCGGGCGGTCGAGCATCTGACAGGCCGCCCGGTTGGCATCCACGATCCGTCCGGTGCGCCCCAGAATGCACACCCCGGCGCCGATCTGGTTGATCACCGAGCGCAGCATCTGGCGCGAACGGTGGCTACGCTGATTCTGGCGCAGCAGCAGGGCGCCCATGCCGGCAAAACCGATAAAGCCCACCCCCAGGGCGCTGGCGATGTGCTTGAGCATGGTCTTGCCCGCTTCTTCCTGCTCTTGCGCGAGCTGCTTGTCCATGCGCCCAAGAATGGTGTTCATGGCTTTCAGCTCGGGTTCGGCGGGGGCGGGACTGCCGCCCAGGGACATCAGGTGGCGATAGCTTTCCCAGTGGGGAATGGCATGGTTCAGCTCGTCCTGGGTGCTCTGGGAGTCCAGGGCGTGCAGGCGCAGAATGCTGTGATCCAGGGATTCGACGGTGCCGCCCGCTTCCAGCGCTTTCAAGGACTGGGTGATCCATGCCAGCTGGCGCATGCCTTCCGGAATATCGGCCTGGGGCGGGCTTTGCTCCAGCTGCCAGCCCATCATCTGCAGTTGCTGGGTCACGCAACGCTGGTCGCCCAGGGCGAGCTGGCTGGTCTGGGCCTGGTAAGCCAGATTTATGAAAGCCAGCTCCAGGCTGGCCAGCAAGGTGGCGGTGAGCCAGAACAGACGTGGACTCAGGGCGGATTCCCGATGTACGGCCAAGGTGCGCGTCCTCTAGTTCGAGTGTCTGGTAAGCGGGGGTTTGCAGCCATGCTGCCCGCGTTAAAGTGTGTAATGGTGCACACCCCTGTGCCCTTGAGTCAATCTTGCACAGCAGCGAGGGGATGGAGCGGCTTCAAGGGGCGATGAACGGCACGCTGCCCCCGAGCCAAACGAACCCTGTTGCAAACGTGCGCGAAACGGACTGCGCCCGACCCGGCGGCTCGGGTATAATTTCCGGTCTTTTTGAGCGTTCGTCGGGTTTGGCCACAAGCCAACCCCGGTTTTGCCGATCCCGGTTTTTCCGGTTTTAACCTCGCGCCCATCCTTGCCATGTCCGAAATTCTCAAGCTGCGCGGTGCGCCCGCCCTCTCCACTTCCCGCCTTGCCCGTCTGACCGAATCGGTCAAATCGGCCCTGCCTCGCCTCAAGGGCCTGGCTGCCGAGCACTGGTACTTCGTGGAGGTGAGCGCCCCGCTCGCCGCCGATGAACTCGCCCGTCTGGTGGATCTGCTCGACGCCCATCCCCAGGGCGACGCACCCGCCGGCAGCATGCTGATGGTCACCCCGCGCCTGGGCACCATCTCGCCCTGGTCTTCCAAGGCCACCGACATCGCCCGCCAGTGCGGCTTTGCCCAGATTGTCCGGATTGAGCGCGGCACCGCGTTCTCCTTCGATCTGAAGGCCGTCATGACCGGCGCCGAGCTGGATCAGGTGCTGCCCCTGATTCACGACCGCATGATCGAAGCGGTGCTCGCCACCCCCGCCGAGGCCGAAGGCCTGTTCAAGCACTTCAGCCCCCAGCCCCTGGATGTGGTGGGTGCGGGCCGCGACGCCCTGGTGATCGCCAACACCGCGCTGGGCCTGGCCCTGTCTGAAGACGAAATCGATTACCTGGTCGACAACTTCACCCGGATGGGGCGCAACCCCACCGACGTGGAGCTGATGATGTTCGCCCAGGCCAACTCCGAACACTGCCGCCACAAGATCTTCAACGCCAACTGGGTGATCGACGGCCGTCCCGAAGAGAAAACCCTGTTCGGCATGATCCGCGAAACCCACAAGGCCCACCCGGAAGGCACCGTGGTTGCCTACTCCGACAACGCCTCGGTGATCGAAGGCGCGGTGGTGCCCCGTTTCTACCCGGACGCCGATGGCGTGTGGCGCTTCCACGACGAGCTGACCCACATCCTCGCCAAGGTCGAAACCCACAACCACCCGACCGCCATTTCTCCCTTCCCGGGCGCCTCCACCGGCTCCGGCGGCGAGATCCGCGACGAAGGCGCCACGGGCCGGGGTTCCCGCCCCAAGGCTGGCCTGGTGGGCTTCTCGGTGTCCAACCTTGAGATCCCCGGTTTCGTGCAGCCCTGGGAAACCCCCTACGGCAAGCCCGAGCGCATCGCCTCGCCCCTCGACATCATGATCGAAGGCCCCCTGGGTGGCGCTGCGTTCAACAATGAATTTGGCCGTCCCAACCTGACCGGCTATTTCCGCACCTTCCAGCAAAGCGTGCAGGACGAAGTGCGCGGCTACCACAAGCCCATCATGATTGCCGGCGGTCTGGGCACCATCCAGGCCGAGCAGTCCTTCAAGGTCCAGTTTGGCCCCGGCACCCTGCTGATCCAGCTGGGCGGCCCCGGCATGCTGATCGGCCTGGGCGGCGGCGCCGCTTCTTCCATGGCCACCGGCACCAACACCGCCGACCTGGACTTCGCCTCCGTGCAGCGCGGCAACCCCGAAATCCAGCGCCGCTGCCAGGAAGTCATCGACGCCTGCTGGCAGCTGGGCGCGGCCAACCCCATCCTGTCGATTCACGACGTGGGTGCGGGCGGCCTGTCCAACGCCTTCCCCGAACTGGCCGATTCCGCCAGCCTGGGCGCCCGCTTCGAACTGCGCGAAGTGCACATCGAAGAGCCGGGCATGAGCCCGCGTGAAATCTGGTCCAACGAATCCCAGGAGCGCTACGTTCTCGCCATCGCCCCGGAAAGCCTCGAAACCTTCAAGGCCTTCTGCGAACGCGAGCGCTGCCCCTTCGCCGTGGTGGGCACCGCTTCTGCCGATGGCCACCTGGTCGTGTCCGACCGCCATTTCGACAACAAGCCGGTCGACATGGAAATGCAGGTGCTGCTGGGCAAGCCGCCCAAGATGACCCGCAACGTGTCCAGCCGCCAGGTGTTCGTGCCGCCCTTCGACGTGACCGACCTGGATCTGGATGACGCCTGCCGCCGCGTGCTGCGCATGCCCGCCGTGGCCAGCAAGAACTTCCTGATCACCATCGGCGACCGCTCCGTGGGGGGCATGACCGCCCGCGACCAGATGGTTGGCCCCTGGCAGATTCCGGTGGCCGACGTGGCCGTCACCACCATGAGCTTCCACGGCTACCAGGGTGAAGCCTTCGCCATGGGTGAGCGCACCCCGGTGGCGACCCTGGACGCCCCGGCCTCTGGCCGCATGGCGATTGGCGAGTCCATCACCAACATCGCCGCCGCCGACATTCGCAGCCTGGGCGATGTGAAGCTCTCCGCCAACTGGATGGCCGCCGCCGGCCACCGGGGCGAAGACGTGAAGCTGTTCAAGACCGTCGAGGCCGTGTCCCAGTTCTGCCAGAGCGCCGGTATTTCCATCCCGGTGGGCAAGGATTCGCTCTCCATGCGCACCGCCTGGAATGATGCGGGTGAAGACAAGCAGGTGGTGTCCCCCCTGTCCCTGATCGTCACCGCCTTTGCCCCGGTTGAGGACGTGCGCCGCACCCTGACCCCCCAGCTCCAGTTCCCCGAAGGGGTCGAAACTGAGCTGCTGCTGGTGGATCTGGGCAACAACCAGAACCGTCTTGGCGGCTCCGTGCTGGCCCAGGCCTACAACTCCGTGGCCGAGCACGCCCCGGATGTGGATCCGGCCCAGCTCAAGACCTTCTTCGAGCTGATCCAGCAATGGCGCAAGGATGACCTGATCCTGGCCTACCACGACCGGGCCGACGGTGGCCTGTTCGCCACCCTCACCGAAATGGCCTTCGCCTCCAAGTGCGGCATCTCAGTGATGCTCGATACCGTCGCCTACGATCAGTTCATGAACGACGTGGACGGCCTCGACAAGCGTCCCGATTCCCTCAAGGGCCGCTTCAACGACATGCTGTTCAAGGCCCTGTTTGCCGAAGAACTGGGTGCCGTGGTCCAGATCCGCCGCCAGGATCGCAGCCGCCTCACCGAAGCTCTGCGCGCCGCCGGCCTGTCTTACCACTTTGTGGGCGAGCCCAACGACCGGGACGAGCTGCGCTTCTGGCGCAACGCCAAGCTGGTGTTCAGCGCCCCCCGCGCCGAGCTGCTCCAGGTCTGGTCTGAAACCAGCTACCAGATCGCCCGCCTGCGGGACGACGCCGATTGCGCCCGGGAAGAGTTCGAGGCTCTGGCAGACACCACCAACCCGGGTCTGTCGGTGGCC
>JAJTBM010000235.1 GCA_021286885.1 Rhodocyclales bacterium | reverse complement strand
AAACTCCAGCGCAGGGCCGGGAGGCTCCATCAGTTCGCGGCATTCCAGCAGCACTTGGCGCTGGAAGGCGTGGTGGGTGGCCCGGTTGAACAGTTGCTCCAGATCTTCCTCACTCACGTCCAGATAGGCCCCCAGTTCTTCCAGGGCTGCGGCCAGATCCGGGTGCCGGATGCCGGTGGGCATCGGGGCCCGGGCTTGGGCCGGGGTCGGGCGGGGTGGGGCGCACAGGGGATAGCGCCGCCCCGGCACCAGATTATTCACCACCAGGGCAGCGGCCAGCATGGCGAGCACGTTGGCCAGCACCGCCCCCAGGCTGGTGAGGGGGTCCAGCCCCTGGGCGGCTGCGCCAGCCATCACCAGGGCCATCGCGCCCCCGGGCGGGTGGATGCAGCGCAGCAGGCCCATGCAGCCCACCGCCAGCCCCAGGGCCAGCCCGGCGGCCAGCACCGGGTTGGCAATCCACGTCCCGCAGCCCAGGCCCATGAGCCCGGGCAGGAGCAGCCCCCCCGCCACCGACCAGGGCTGGGCGAGGGGCGAATGGGGCAGGGTAAACAGGATCACTGCGCTGGCGCCCAAGGGGGCCAGTTGGCGCCGGGCATCTGGGCCCAGGGGCAGCACCAGCAGGATGCAAGCGTAAATCAGGACGCCCAGCAGGGCCGCCAGGGCGCTACGCCGGATTTCCGCCGGGGCCATGGGGGCCGCGTCGGCAATCAGCCAGCGTCGCGCAAAGCGGGTCGGGGCCGTCCACCAGGATGGGGTATTGTTCTTGTCCATGGGTGGGGTACTACAGCGCATCAGTTGGGGCGGGCCAGTGTTGGGGCTTGGGCGCTGGATGTCCTTGATCCGTGTTTGGTTTTGATGGGGTTTGAAGTGGTTTTGTGGGGGTGAGGAATGCTGATTTATCTGGGCATGGCGGTGTTGCCGGCCTTTGCGCTGGCCCTGGGGCTGGCGGGCCAGGGCTGGCGGGCGGCGGCGGTGCATGCGGCCTTTGCCCTGGGGGCCATGCCCCTGATTTTTGGTGCCATGGGCCACTTTGTGCCGGTGCTGTGCCGGCGGGGGGGCATCCGGGGGCCGGTGGCGCGTTTGCCTCTGCTCATGCAGATCACCGGGGGGCTGGTAGTGGCCGTGCTGGCCGGCATCCTGCCCGGGGGCGGGCTGTTGCCGGCCTTGGGCCTGGGGCTGCTGGGGGTGGGCTGGATGCTGGTTTGGGTGGGGCGGGAAGGGCGTGCCAGCCTGGGTCAGCCCCATCCGGGCCTGCGCTGGTATCAGGCGGCCCTGGTGTGTCTTGCCCTGGCCTTGTTGGCGCTGCTGGTGGGGCTGGCGTTTCCGGCAGCCTGGCCCGGTCTGCGCCATGCCCATCTGCATCTGAACACCCTGGGGTTCATGGGGCTCACGGCCCTGGGCACCCTTCAGGTGCTGATGCCCACCGTGCTGGGCCAGCCCGACCCGGCGGTGGCCGGGCGCTTGCGGCGCCACCTGGGGCCGGCGCTGGCGGGAGTCGCCGGGCTGGCGCTGGGGGGGCTGTGGGCGCCCCTGGCCTGGGGCGGCGCGCTGGCCTATGGGGCCGTGGTGGCCCTGATGGTGGTGGCCTGGCTGCGTGCCTACGGCCTGGGTCGGATCGCCCGCGATGGGGCTGCCTGTGCTTTGCTGGTTGCCAGCCTGGGTTTGCTGCTGCAGGTGCTGGCGGGGCTGGCCCACGGGGGGGCTGCGGCCGCCGAGGCGGGTTTTATCGGTGGCTTTGTGCTGCCCCTGGTGACGGGGGCCTTGTCCCAACTGCTGCCCGTGTGGCGTCTGCCGGGGCCCCGTAGCCCGGCCCGGGATGCCTTGCGTGCCCGGCCGGTGCGGGGCGGGCAGGGCAGGGCGCTGCTGTTCGGGGTGGGGGGCGGTCTGCTGCTGATGGGCTGGATGCCCGGGGCGGTCTTGGTTGCGCTGGGCGGTGCCGATTTTGCGCTGCGGGCGGTGTGGGCCCTGGCCCGGGTGCCCCGCGCCGGCTGAGCGGCGGGGGCCGGGCTGTGCTATCTTCCAAGGTTTTCGTTTTCAGCTCGGCGAAGCATCCATGCGCTATATCTCTACCCGTGGCCAGTCGGCGCCCCAATCCTTCTGTGACATCCTGCTGGGCGGTCTGGCTCCCGATGGCGGCCTCTACCTGCCCGAGTCCTATCCCCAGGTAAGCCGTGCCGATCTGGACGCCTGGCGTGGCCTGTCCTACGCCGAACTGGCCTACGCGATTCTGTCGCGCTTCATCGACGACATCCCCGCCGCCGACCTGAAGGCCATCTGCGACAAGACCTACACCGAGGAGGTGTTCGGCACGCCGCAGATCACGCCGGTGCGTGCGCTCGAGGGTGGCCTGAATATCGAGGGCCTGTCCAACGGCCCGACGATCGCCTTCAAGGATATGGCCATGCAGCTGCTGGGCAATCTGTTTGAATACGTGCTCGACAAGCGCGGCCAGGAGATCAACATCCTGGGCGCCACCTCCGGCGATACCGGCTCCGCTGCCGAATACGCCATGCGCGGCAAGCGCGGCGTGCGCGTGTTCATGCTCTCCCCCCATGGCCGGATGAGCGCCTTCCAGCGCGCCCAGATGTATTCCCTGCAAGACGACAACATCTACAACATCGCCGTGCGCGGCATGTTCGATGACGCCCAGGATGTGGTGAAGGCCGTCTCCAACGACCACGCCTTCAAGGCCCAGTACAAGATTGGCGCCGTCAACTCCATCAACTGGGCCCGGGTTGCCGCCCAGATCGTGTATTACTTCAAGGGCTACTTTGCCGCCACCGAAAGCAACGACCAGCAGGTGTCCTTCGTGGTGCCTTCCGGCAATTTCGGTAACATCTGCGCCGGTCACATCGCCCGCATGATGGGCCTGCCGGTGGCCCAGCTGATCCTCGCCACCAACGAAAACGACGTGCTGGACGAGTTCTTCCGCACCGGCGTTTACCGTCCGCGCAACACCGCCGAAACCCACGCCACCTCCAGCCCGTCCATGGACATCTCCAAGGCCTCCAACTTCGAGCGCTTCGTGTTCGATCTGGTGGGCCGGAGTGGTGACACCGTGCGCGCCCTGTGGAGCAAGGTGGATGCTGGCGGCGCCTTCGATCTGTCCGCCAGCCCCGAATTTGCCGCCATTGGCCAGTTCGGTTTCGTTTCTGGCAGCAGCAACCACGCCGCCCGCCTCGCCACCATCCGCAAGGCTGATGCCGATTACGCCACCGTGATCGACACCCACACCGCCGATGGTCTCAAGGTCGCCCTTGAGCTGCGTGACCCGGCTGTGCCCACCCTGGTGCTCGAAACCGCCCAGCCCGCCAAGTTTGAAGAAACCATCGCCGAAGCCCTGGGCCGCAAGCCCGCCCGCCCGGCCGGTCTCGACAACATCGAAGCCCTGCCCCAGCGCGTTGAAGTGATGGATGTGGACGTGGCGGCCATCAAGGCCCTCATCGTGCGCACCGTCGACGGGGTGTAAGCCCTTCCGGCTTTGCCCGACGCCCTGCGGCTGCCAGGCCCGCCAGCGCTCCTTTGGGGCCGGCGGGCCTTTTACATGGTGTTCGTCCTTGCGTGCGGGCCCTTTTGCGGAAACTCCCTGCCATGAGCCTCTACCAAACCCTGGCCGATGATCTGGCCCGGCTGATCCAGACGGGCGTGCTGCGCCCCGGCGAGCGCCTGCCCTCGGTGCGCCAGAGCTGCCAGACCCACGGTGTCGCGCCCATCACCGTCACCCAGGCCTATCACCTGCTCGAAAGCCGGGGCCTGGTGGAGGCGCGGCCCCGTTCGGGCTATTTTGTGCGGGCGCGCCTGGGCCAGCGCCTGCCCGAGCCCGGCATCACCCGCCCGGTGGGGCATTCCACCGCCCTGGAGGTGAGCGACTTCATCTTCGAGATTCTGGAAAGCGTGAAGCACCCGGAAGTGGTGCCCCTGGGCTCCAGCTTTCCGGCGCCGGATCTGTTTCCGCTCGCCCGGCTGGGGCGTTTTCTGGCGGGGGCGGCGCGCCGGATGGATCCGCTCTCCACCGTGACCGATCTGCCGCCGGGCAACGAGGAACTGCGCCGCCAGTTGTCCCTGCGCTATCTGGCCCACGGGGCCCCGGTGGCGCCGGAGGAAATCGTCATCACCTCGGGGGCCATGGAGGCCCTCAACCTGTGCCTGCAGGCGGTGACCCGCCCCGGCGACCTGATCGCCATCGAATCGCCCACCTTTTACGCGGGTCTGCAGGCCGCCGAGCGCCTGGGCTTGCAGGTCATCGAGATCCCCAGCCACCCCCGGGAAGGGGTCAGCCTGCCAGCCCTGGAAGATGCGCTACGCCACCATCCGGTGAAGGCCTGTTTGTTCATGCTCAACTTTGCCAACCCCACCGGCGCCCGGGTGGCGTTGGAGCGGCGGCGCCAGTTGGTGGCCCTGCTGGAGCGCTACCAGATTCCCCTCATCGAAGACGATGTGTATGCCGAACTGTATTTCGGCCCCGAGCCGCCCCCGTGCACCAAGGCGGTGGATCCGAATGGGCGGGTGATGCACGTTTCGTCCTTTGCCAAATGCCTCGCCCCGGGCTACCGGGTGGGCTGGGTGGCGGCGGGGCGCTATGCGTCGGCCATCCAGCGCCAGAAGCTGTCCCTCAGCATCGCCACCACCATTCCGGTGCAGATTGCCCTGGCCGATTACCTGAAGCACGGCGCCTACGACAACCACCTGCGCCACCTGCGCCGCACCCTGGCCGCCCAGGAGGCGGGCATGGTGGCCCTGGTGGAAGCGCATTTTCCTGAAGGCACGCGACTCGCCCGGCCCGAGGGCGGCTATTTCATGTGGCTGGAGCTGCCCCCGGCGGTGGACGCCCTGGCCCTCCACCGGGCCGCCCTGGCCCAGGGGATCAGCATCGCTCCAGGGCCGATTTTTTCGGCTAAGCGGGAGTTTCGCAATTGTATCCGGCTGAATTTTGGTCATCCCCTGGCTCAAGCCCAAAGGGATGCGGTGATTGCGTTAGGCGCCTTGATGGTGCCTTGATGGCATCGGCGGGTTGAAGCGCTGGTGTGTGGGCCTGGCTGTTTCAAGTCCTGTGCTCCGGTGGCCGATAACACGATGCACCGGGTCTGCTATCTGGCGCGCACTCAATCTGTGCCTATAAAAAATCGCACAAGCTGAATCTGTGCCTGTTTCTCCCCGGCTGGTTTACTTGCAGCCCAGGAGGAACGATGCAATGAATGCACCCGAAAGCAAGGTCCGTCTGGCCCGGATGGAGTTGTACCGCAAGAAAGGGAAGATCCACGCCCGTGAAGTCAAAGGGCGTTTCAACACGCTGCGCTGGAGCCTGGTGCTCCTCACCCAGCTGGTG
>JAJTBM010000234.1 GCA_021286885.1 Rhodocyclales bacterium | reverse complement strand
GCGCTCAAGGATCTGCCCGGCATCAGTTTCCCGTATTTCAAGATCCCTCAAACCAAGATCGATTTCTGGAAGGCGCGTTTGGCCAGTTTGCCCGGCCGTAAGGTGGGGGTGGTCTGGGCTGGCAGCCCCAGTTTGTCGCAGGATGCCCATCGCAGCATTCCCTTGAACCAATGGGCGCCGATTCTGGCGGTGGAGGGGGTGTCCTTTATCAGTCTCCAGAAAGGGCCGGGTGCCGGGCAGTGTGCTGAGCTTGCGCAGCCCCTGGTGGATTGGATGGACGAGTGTCAGGACATGCTCGATACCGCAGCCCTGATCAGCGGCCTCGATCTGGTGATTGCGGTGGACACGGCGGTGGCGCACCTGGCGGGAGCTTTGGGCAAGCCGGTGTTTCTGCTGAACCGTTATGAGTCTGAATGGCGCTGGTTGTTTGGTCGTGAAGACAGCCCCTGGTATCCCAGCCTGCGCCAATTCCGCCAGACTGCGTTTGGTGATTGGGGGCCGGCCCTGCAGCATGTGGCACAGACCCTGGCTGCTTGGGAGCTGGCCTTTGTGCCAGATCTGAAGGCGGCAGAGGTGCTCAAGGATGAAGGTAACCGGCTGCTGGCCGAGGGGGATCTGGCGGGCGCTGGCCGGTGTTATGAGCAGGCACTGCTCAAGGCGCCTGGTTACCCACGGGCACTGAGTAACCTCGGGTTTTTACGCCACCAGCAGGGTTTGCAGGCAGAGGCCCGGATCTGGACCGAATTGGCCTTGGAGTCGGCGCCGGAGCTTGCGCAAGCCCACTATAACCTGGGCGCCTGGGCAAAGGCTGCTGGGGATTTGGCGCAGGCGCGGACACATCTGGAGCGTTGCCTCGATTTGGAACCCGCGCATGGTGCGGCAGCTGTCGACCTGGCCTATGTGCTTGTGCATATGCAGTGTGCAGATGAAGCCCGGGTGCGCTTGGCCGCTTGTTTGGAAAATGCCGCTACGCCGGAACTCCAGTTGGTATGGGGGCGCATTCTGGATGCGTGTGGCGAACGTTTGCAGGCTCGTGAGATTTATCGTCAGGTTGTTGAGTGCACGCCTGAGCTCAAGGCTGCGAAGGTGCATTTGGGCGTCAATTACACCGAGGCACTGGAGTTGGCCCAGGCCGAGCGGGTATTGCAGCCGTTTGCGGAGGATGTCTCCGATCCCGAAGGACAGTTGGCGTATGGCAATTTGTGCTTGTTGCAAGGCCGGTTGAAAGAAGGGTTTGCCTTGTATGAGCGGCGCCTGGATCTGGATGCGCCGGAGTTCAAGTTCTTGCAAAAGCCCAGTCAGCATTTTGGCTTCCGGCCCCACTGGCAGGGCGAAAGTCTGGTGGGCAAGCGTTTGCTGGTATGGGCCGAGCAGGGCTTGGGCGACACCTTGATGTTTGTTCGTTTTCTGCCTTGGCTGCGTCGTTTGGGGGTTGCGCGTGTATTGGTGGCCGTGCAGCCGCAGCTGGAGCGTTTGGTGCGTGCGTCATGTCTGGCAGACGAAGTGCTGTCCATGGCGCAGCCGCAGGAAGAATGCTTTGACTTGGTCTGCTCTCTGGTCAGTTTGCCCCATCGGTTGGGGCTTACGCTGGATGATTTGCCGGGGGCCGTGCCGCCTTATTTGAAGGTGCCCGGCGCCAAGCGGGTCCAGTGGATGAAGCGCCTGGAGCGTTTGTCTGGCTTGAAGGTTGGCATCGTATGGGCCGGTAATCCACGCCTGATCAAGGATGCGCTACGCAGTATCCCCCTGGCGCAGTGGGCGCCAGTTCTGCAGGTGCCGGGCGTCTCTTTTGTCAGTCTGCAAAAGGGTGACGCTGCAGGGCAACTGGAAGGCTTGCCTTATCCTGTAGCGCACTGGATGGACGATTCCCATGAGTTGCTGGATACCGCAGCCCTCATCAGTGGCCTGGATCTGGTGATTGCCGTTGATACCGCAGTGGCCCACCTGGCGGGTGCTTTGGGCAAGCCCGTATTTCTGCTGAACCGTCATGAGTCGGAATGGCGCTGGATGTTGGGCCGGGAAGACTCCCCTTGGTATCCGACCTTGCGCCAGTTTCGTCAGGACGCCCCTGGGGATTGGGCGGGAGCATTGGCGAGGGTGGCTCGCGCATTGGCAGCCCAGGATCTCTCTGGAGAGGCGGACCCCGCACGGGCGGAACAGCTCAAGGACGAGGGCAATCAAAAACTGGTGGCAGGCGATCTGCTGGGAGCAGAGGCTGCCTATCGGGCGGCTCTCAAGCTACAGCCGGGGTATCCAGCGGCACTGAACAATCTTGGACGTGTCCTGTATGACCAAGGTCAGTTGCTTGAGGCGCGTGAGTGTATGTTGCGTGCATTGCTGATTGATCCGGAATTGGCGCCGGCACATTACAACCTTGGGCATTGGGCGCGTCGGGCGAAACAGTACCAAGAGGCACGGCAGCATCTGGAGCGTTGTCTGGCCCTGATGCCGATGCACCAGGGGGCCTTGATCGATTTGGGCTTTGTGTTGGTGGATTTGGCCTTGCCTGAACTTGCCCGTGAGCGGGTGGAGGCAGTGCTGACGGTGGATTCCAGCCCCGAGTTGAAAACCCTGCATGCCAAGGTTTTGTGTGCATGTGGTGCGTTCCCGGAGGCCCTGGTCGCGTATCAGCAGATTGTGCTGCAGCATCCTGAGTGCTGGCAGGCGCGCATGTTCCTGGGGGAGTTGCTGATGCAGTGCTTGCGTCTCTCTGAGGCCATCGATGTCCTGCGTCATGCAGATTTGCAGTCGCATCCCGAGGCCCAGGTGGTGCTGGGCGAGGCTTTATTGATGGCAGGTCAATGGCCCGAGGGGTTTGCCGCGTATGAGGCCCGCCTGAAAAGCGTTGGCTATTCCAACCTGCGTCAGCCTCTTGCCTGTTTTGGTCAAAGACCTTTCTGGCAAGGAGAGGCCTTGCGTGGGCGCCGATTGGTGGTTTGGGCCGAGCAGGGGCTGGGGGACTCCATCATGCTGGCGCGTTTGCTTCCGCTGCTAAAAGCGCGGGGTGCCGGGGATGTGACGTTGGCTGTGCCGGCGCCTTTGTGCGCTTTATTGCGCAGCAGTGGTTTGGCTGATCGGGTGATGCCCTTGGTGCCCTGCTCTCCCGACGCTTTTGATCTGCACTGTTCCATTGTGAGTTTGCCGGCGCTGCTCGGACTCACGATGGATGCTTTGGCATGCTTGCCATCGCCCTATCTGACGGTGCCCTTGCCCGTGCAAGAACGCTGGGCCGCTCGCCTGGCCGGATTGTCTGGCCTCAAGGTGGGGGTGGTGTGGGCAGGCAATCCCAAGTTGGGCAAGGATCGCTTGCGCAGCATTCCCTTGGCCCAGTGGGCGCCGATCCTGCAAGTGCCACACGTTTCATTTGTCAGCCTGCAAACGGGAGAGGCTGCAGCGCAGCGGCAGGCACAGCCGTATCCCATATCTGATTGGATGGACGAGTGTCCGGACATGCTCGATACCGCTGCCTTGATGTGTGGTCTGGATCTGGTGATTGCCGTTGATACCGCAGTGGCCCACCTGGCGGGTGCTTTGGGCAAGCCTGTATTCCTGCTGAATCGCCATGAGTCGGAATGGCGCTGGATGCTGGGCCGGGAAGACTCGCCCTGGTATCCGACCCTGCGCCAGTTTCGCCAGGACAACCCGAATGACTGGGGGGCTACCCTGTCTCGGGTTGCGCGGGCCTTGGCTGAGTGGAGGCACATTTAGGCTGCTGGATGTTCAGAACCGTAAGCCAAGCACTGAAAGTGTGATTTATGTAGCCGCTTATATTTTTGCCATAAGCTAAACCGCATAACCATTTTGAGTTCTTGGTAAGGGGTTTTGTATGCGCTTTGAACGTGGTTTCATGAACTGTCTGATGGCTGCCGGTATCTGCGCTGGCATGGTTTCGAGTGTCCAGGCCGGTTGGACTCCGTATAAAACGGTGACGCTGGATGTGACACGTATGCCAATGTTTTGCCGGGTGGTAATGCCTATCATGAAGAGGTCGTCGCTGCGGGGGTCTATCGTTTTTCGATTGACCCCGCTTCGGTGGGCATGAACTTCACGGGCTCCCAGGCGAACTATGCGATGATCAAGGGCGCGGCCCTGATGGTGTTGAACCGTTCAGACAGCATCAACAAGGGCAAGAAGGGGTATTTCTATGGCCTCAACCTGCAGGATGGTCTGGAGTCCCAGGTAATCCACACCATCCCGGTGAATGCCGGTTTTGATCTGTTCCTGCCTGATTGGTATCGGGGCGATAACAGCGGCAGCGTGAAGGTCATCATCGAGAAGTGGCAGTAAGCCTGAGTGCTGGCGCGTTGATGGGCTTGTTCGCCTAACGCGTCAGCCGCCCCCCCCGCTTGCGGGTGGATGTCCCCGCCAGACTCGCCAGCCCCTGGCTGCCGTGGGCGTGGCAGATGGCGCAGGCGAGGGCGTCGGCCGCATCCGGGGACGGGCGGCCTTCCAGGGCGAGCAGGCGCTCTACCATGTGGCTCACCTGCTCCTTGGCCGCCTTGCCGTGGCCGACCACGGCTTGCTTGACCTGCAGCGCGGTGTACTCGGCCACCGGCAAGTCGCACGAGACGGCGCCGCAGATGGCAGCTCCCCGGGCCTGGCCCAGCAGCAGGGTGGATTGGGGGTTCACGTTCACAAACACGATCTCGATGGCCACCTGGTCGGGCTGGTAGGTGGCGATCACCTCCCGTACCCCGTCCAGGATGATCTTGAGCCGCTCGGGCAGACTGCCTTCGCCGGTTTTGATGCAGCCGCTCGCCACATAGCGCATTTCTTGGCCCAGGGTGTCGATGACCCCGAAGCCGGTGATGCGTAGCCCCGGGTCTATGCCCAGGATGCGGGTGGCCACTTTCTGGCTGGCGCTGCTGCCCGGTCGACTCGTCATCATTTGCGTGCCAGCCACACGCCGAACACCGAGAAGGCCATGCCCACCAGGGCGAGGCCGGTGAGGGTCTCGCCAAATACCGCCCAGGCGATCAGCGCCGTGGTGGGCGGGGTCAGATAGAACAGGCTGGCCACATTCACCGCGCTGCCGCTGCGGATCAGCAGATTGAGCAGGCTCACCGCCCCCACCGAGAGCACCAGCACCAGCCAGGTCAGGGCGAACACGAACTGACCTGTCCAGTCGATCTGCATGGTTTCGGTCTGGCTGGCCACCAGGGCGCTCACGATCAGGGTGGGCACAAACTGGATCACCGAGCCGGTGCGCAGGTCGAAGGAGGCGCAAAAGCGCTTCTGGTACAGGGTGCCGCCAGTGATGCCGATGAGGGCCGCGAGGGCCGGAGTCATCATGCCCACCAGGGCACCCGGATCATCCAGTCCCTGAATCTTGTGGGCCACCA
>JAJTBM010000233.1 GCA_021286885.1 Rhodocyclales bacterium | reverse complement strand
CCATCCTGCCACGCCGCGGCACTGGGCTGCAGGTAGCCGTCACGGCCACCACGGCCACCACGATCCTCACCCACTTCGAAGCCGCCACCGAGCTGCTGCGCCGTGGCGTGACGCTCGACCCAGAGAAAAACCGTCAGATTGCCGCCCTGTACCCCGAGGGTGTGCCAGAAACCGAAATCGAAAATCTTGTGCAGCGCCTCACTATCCGGGCCGGACTGCGCATCGTAGGAGGCACGTGAAATGGATGTATCCCATGTCCCCGCCATGGTCAGCCTACTGGCTAAGATCGGCCGCACGCAGGGGGACTTGTACCGCGGAACCGGAATCTCCCGATCTGTCGCTAACCGGATTGTTCATGGTGAGTGGCCTGTCCGACGCGCCAGCGACTACCGTACCTCAATCCTGAATTGGTTTGAAAAGCAGGGGGCAGCCCCGTCCGACCTACAGGCCCTGCAAGCCACAGTAGAAAAACAAGTGGCCCCTGCAAGTTCGCACCTTGCAGAGGCCTCTCCCGAAGCACCCGCAACCACGCAAGAACATCAAGAGGACCCCATGCTACTACGACACGAGACCCTAACTGCAGAAGCCCGCACGCACTTTGGATTGCTTCGCAGCCCATTCGTCGACGACATCCAGACCCGTACGGATGTATTCCAAAGCCCTGGCACCCGCATGGCTCGCGCCGCCCTGATGGACTGCGCACAGAACTGCGGCTTTATGGCCTTGATCGCCGAAAGCGGCGCCGGCAAGACGACCCTGCGCGAGGAGCTGGAGCAGCGCATCCTCGACGAGAACCGCCCGATCATCGTCATCAAACCCTATGTGGTCGAGATGGAAACGAACGAGCAGAAGGGTACGCCGCTCAAGAGCTGCCACATCGTGGAGGCCATCATCACCGCCCTGGCGCCTGCCGACACCATGAAAAATAGCCCCCAGGCTCGCACCCGCCAGGCCGAGAAGCTGCTCATCGAATCCTCCGCCGCCGGCTACTCGCACTTGCTTGTGATCGAAGAAGCCCACCGCATGCCCAAGCCCACCTTCCGGCACCTCAAGGGCTTTCTGGAACTCAAGCGCGGCCTGCGCCGGATGATCGGTGTCGCCCTGATCGCCCAGACCGAGCTGCTCGCACTGCTCTCCGCGCAGAACGCCGACATGCGGGAGATTGTGCAGCGCTGCGAGGTGATCCAGCTGCGCCCCCTGGACAACGACCTCGGTGAATACCTCCGCCACAAGTTCGCCCGTATGGACATCCGCCTGGAGGACGTGCTCGAGGACGACGCGATCGACGCCATCCGCAACCGCCTGGTGCGCATACCGCGTGGCGGTAAGCCCAGCGACGCCCTGAGCATCTGCTATCCCCTGGTCGTACAGAACCTGCTCACCCGGGCCATGAACGCTGCCGCAGCCGTTGGATTCCCCAAGGTTTCCGCTCAGGTTGTAGCGGGGTGCTAAATGGGTGCTTTGCTAAAACTCGTGCAGCCGATCAACACGGTGCCTGCCAATGAGAGCGCTTGCCGTGTGCTCAATAACAGGATGACTGATCGTCTGAGCACCGTGAATAATGCCGTTCGTACCCTGCGCGCCATGGGTTATCGGGTGCTGGCACAGACGCTGTTTCCGGTTCGTGGAGGCCGCCCCGAAGTGTTGATCGCCCGAAATGGGCAGGTCTCGATTGGCCCGCTGTTGGATCGTTCACGGGGCCGCCAGTGGATTACCGAGGCTGGCAAGAAGCGTGGCCTTTGCGAGTTCCAGGGCGTGACTGTGACATGGGAGGAACACTGATGCGTACCCGTTGCCCGAGTTGTGGCACGACCGTGTCACTGGATGCCCTGGTGGCCCATGATGCTGCCCGCGAAGCCCTGGCCGCCGTATTCAAACTGGGCGGCCCCGTGGGGTCGGCGTTGGTGCGCTACCTGGCGCTGTTTCGCCCGGAATCTCGCGAACTGACGATGGACCGGGTGGCGCGTCTGGTCGGCGACCTGCTGCCCGACCTGCAGGCCCAGCGGATCAGCCGCAATGGCCAGACCCATGACGCGCCGCTTGAAGCATGGGTGTGGGCGATTGAACAGGCGCTCACCGCCAGAGACGCGGGCCGACTGACCCTGCCGCTCAAAAGCCACGGCTGGCTCTACGAGGTCATCAGCAGCTACCGGCCCCAGGCAGGCCAGATAGTGGCCGAGGGAGCACCGCGCCTGGCCGCCGGAAAGCAGCAGTCGCGGACCCTATCCGGCATCGCCGCCTTGGAGGACTTCAAACGTGGTGGTTGATTGGCTTCGCTTTGAGATCGCCTCCGGCCTGCAAAAGCTGCTGGCCCTGAGGCTGATCGGCACCCCGCCGGAAGACGCAATCATCGGTACAGCAGAGGTTTGGTTGGAGGCCGTGGGCGGCTGTGGCATCCAGTGGGTGGAGCACCTGGATCGAGATCGGGTGCGACGTACCTTCCAAACGCTGTTCCGTATTTGTGATCGCTGGCCCGCGCCCAAGCAGTTCCTGGACAACCTGGGAAGCCGCGCCCCACCTATCGCCCTGCCCGAGCCACCCATCACCCCAGAGGATAGAGCGCGCAACCGGGCCAGGTTGCGCGAAGCAGTGGAAAGCTTGGCCAAAATCAAGCAAATGAAATAACGAGGAGCATCAATGATGAATGAAAAAGCGATTCCTGACGGTTACCGTGCTGATGCCAAGGGCTGCCTGGTGCCCGAGGCCATGATCAAGCCGATTGACCGCGCCCGCGACGAGCTGGTGCAGGAACTGGCACGGCAGGCCAAGGCCGTCAGCGACGGCCTGAGGAGCTTCAAGGCTAAGGTCTTTGGCGATATCAACGCCTTTGTTGATCTGTCTGCCGAGCAGTACGACGTGAGGTTGGGAGGAAAGAAGGGTAACTTGACCCTGTTCAGCTTCGATGGGGCCTTCAAAATTCAAGTGGCTATCGCTGAATACATGGTGTTTGACGAACGCCTTCAAGCTGCCAAGCACCTGATCGACGAATGCATCATCGACTGGAGCCAAGGCAGCCGAGACGAAATCAAGGTGCTGGTGCAGTCTGCCTTCCAGACCGACAAGGAAGGCAAGATCAACACCGGGCGGGTGCTGGCCCTGCGGCGCCTGGATATCCGCGATGAGAAGTGGCAGAAGGCTATGCAGGCCATCAGCGAAAGCCTCCAGGTGGTCGGCAGCAAGGAATACGTCCGCTTCTACGAGCGAATCGGCAGTTCCGATCAGTACCAGCCCATCAGCCTCGACATGGCGGCGTTGTGACATGGCCTCCGCCACACTCACCGCCGCCCGCGCTGCCCAGCATGCACGCTTGGTGCGCCAGGTGCATGCCGCCGCCTCTCACCTCAAGTTGGACGACGACACCTCTCGTGCAGCCATCGCAGCTCGGGCCAGCGGCAAGAGGTCGAGCACGCTGTGCAGCATCGCCGAGCTTGAGGCTGTGCTCGAGCACTTCCACCATGTTGGCTTTCCACGACCTGGCGGCAGTAGAGCGCGCACGCCGCTGACTGGGCCCCAGCGCAAGATGTGGAGTCTGTGGCAGCAGCTCGCTGATACTGGACGTGTGCACGATCGGACGATGGCCGGATTCCTTGCGTGGGTCAAAGCACAGCATGGCATCGAGGCCCTACGGTTCCTGACGCTGGCGCAGGAGACCACGGTCATTGAGCAGCTTAAACAGTGGGTCAGCCGTGTCTAAGCGCAAACCCCGCGCCCGCCTGACGAGCACCAGCATGGAAATGCTGGTGCCGCTACACCAGGCGCTCGACGAGACCTACCCAAAGGTTTGGAGGACCATCGCCGAATGCATCTTCATCGGACTGGACGAAATGGACACCCAGCGCCGGGTGCAGCAAACCCTGCAGATCACGGATGTGCTGCGCGCCGAGCTGGGCGGCCTGCAGCCCTACCTTCCCAAAGGGGGCGACTACGACAATGCCGTGCAGTACCGTGATCTGTACAACCAGTTCAACGGTCGCAATATTGCCGACCTGGCCGCAGCCAGCGGGGTATGCCTGCGAGTGTTGTACAAGCACTTTTCGGTTCTGAAGCGCGAGGATTTTAAACGTCGGCAGGCGGGTTTTGAGTTCTAGAATGCCCCGTCTGTCGATGTAGGGGCTTTGGGATTCGCTGGGACGATTTGGGAGGGGCTTCGGCCCCTTTTTCTTTTGTTGTTCCAGTTTTAATCCGTAGGTCTGCAATAAGTGATCTAGCTCATTTAACACGCATCGCGCGCGCGCCGAACAATTGCCCTGTTGAAGCGATCAATCGACAGGAAAAAAAATGAGCGGAATTTCGAAGATCAAGGATGTTGCGCGGCGGATGGGGCTTGTGACAGCGTTGCCGGGCCAAGTGCCAGTAGTTGGCAGGGTTCAGTCGAGAATGTTCCCTGCATTGTCGGTATCCGGGTCATATGCCCTGGCCACGGATATTCCGACCGTGACGGTCGGTGCAGCAGGCGCGACATCTGCAATAGAATCGGCGGTACACGTCTACCCAGCGGTGAGAAATGGCGTTTATGCCGATCACCTCAATGACCCCTTCTTCCGGTTTGTGGGGGTACCTGAGGGCAAGATGCTCGTCAGCTCCCCCGGAACCGTCGAGGGTGATCGGTTCACTGGGGCCTCTGCTGGAGGTGGCACAGCGTACTGGCAGCCCTACGTCGAGACAGCGTGGACGGGGACGAAGTTCGAATGGCACCTCCGCGCCAAAGCCACGGGGACCGTTTACTACAAACTTTGGTGCGACGGGCAGCCGGTAACCGATGTGTTTCAGACGATCTCCGCAGTCTCTGGCGGGGCCTACAAAATATTGCAAACGTTCCCTGGAGCTCGATCCCATGTAGTCGGTATCGAGTATTCGGGGGCTCAGTTTGGGGGTGCTTGGATTGAGCCCACTGCATCGCTAATGCGCCCGAAAATTGAACGGCCAAAGCTCGCGGTCCTCAGCAACTCGATTACCGGGGGCTTTGCGTCCGTGACGCGCCACGGCACGTGGGTTGGCAATGCTGCGAGATTGCTGGGAATGGACATTTACAACGCGAGTATCGGCCAGACGGGATTTTTGGCGGTAACTCCTTATGCCTCACGGGTCACAGACATTGCAGCATGCCAGCCGAATCTCGTGATTGTAGGCGACCCCTACAACGACATCGGCCAAGGGCAAGCCGAAACGCTCGCAGCCGCTCGGCAGACCCTGGATGCCGTTCTCTCGCAGTGTCCAGGCGCACGTGTGATTCTGCTCGGATGCTGGGCACCCTCACAGGCCCCCAGCGCATCCATCCTCGCGTACGACGCTGATCAGGCCGCCCTCGCGGCGGAATACGGAATCCCCTTCTTGTCGTATCGT
>JAJTBM010000232.1 GCA_021286885.1 Rhodocyclales bacterium | reverse complement strand
TAGTCGTCAAACACGTGGCTGGCGAGGCCGGTGCCACGGGTCAGGGTCAGGAATTCACCCTGGAAGCCGATCAGGCCCCGGGCGGGAATGCGGTATTCCAGACGCACGCGGCCCTTGCCGTCCGGCTGCATGTCTTGCATTTCGCCACGGCGGCGGCCCAGTTCTTCCATCACGCCGCCTTGGTGGTCTTCTTCCACGTCGACGGTCAGCATTTCGTAGGGCTCGCACTTCACGCCGTCGATTTCCTTGAACACGACCTTGGGACGACCCACGGCCAGTTCGTAGCCTTCACGACGCATGTTTTCCAGCAGGATGGTCAAGTGCAGTTCGCCCCGGCCAGACACCTGGAAGGTGTCGGAGTCGCCGGAGTAGTCAACGCGCAGGGCCACGTTCTTGAGCAGCTCTTTTTCCAGGCGCTCGCGGATCTGGCGGCTGGTCACGAACTTGCCTTCACGGCCAGCCAGGGGGGAGGAGTTCACCATGAAGTTCATGGTCAGGGTGGGCTCATCCACGGCGATGGGGGGCAGGGCTTCGATGGAATCGGGGGCGCACAGGGTCACGCCGATGTTCACCTGATCCACACCGGACACCAGCACGATGTCGCCGGCTTCGGCGGACTCGGCGGGGCTGCGCTCCAGGCCCTTGAAGGTCAGGATCTGGCTGATCTTGGCCTTGCCACGGTTTTCGTCGCCGTACATCACGACCACGTCCTGGTTGGGCTTGATGCGGCCGCGCTTGATCCGGCCAATCCCCAGCTGACCGATGTAGGTGGAGTAGTCCAGGGAGCAGATCTGCAGCTGCAGCGGGGCTTCGGCGTCCACGTCGGGGGCCGGCACGTGCTTCAGGATGGCTTCGTAGAGGGCGGTCATGTCGGTGCCGGGCTTGTCGGCGTCGAGCATGGCAAAGCCGTTCAGGGCGGAGGCGTAGACCACCGGGAAGTCCAGCTGCTCGTCGGTGGCGCCCAGCTTGTCGAACAGGTCGAAGGTGTGGTTGATCACCCAGTCAGGACGGGAGCCCGGACGGTCGATCTTGTTGATCACGACGATGGGCTTGAGGCCCAGGGCCAGGGCCTTGCGGGTCACGAAGCGGGTCTGGGGCATGGGGCCTTCGACCGCATCGACCAGCAGCAGCACGCCGTCAACCATGGACAGCACGCGCTCCACTTCACCACCGAAGTCCGCGTGTCCCGGGGTGTCGATGATGTTGATGTGGGTGTCGCCGTACTGGATGGCGCAGTTCTTGGCCAGAATGGTGATGCCCCGCTCTTTTTCGAGGTCGTTGCTGTCCATCACCCGCTCGCTGACCTGCTGGTTTTCACGGAAGGTGCCGGACTGGCGGAGCAGTTGGTCCACGAGGGTGGTCTTGCCGTGGTCAACGTGGGCAATGATGGCAATGTTGCGAATTGATCGGGACATGGGGTTGGAAACTGGAAGTGTCTGAAAAGGCGGCGAGTTTACCACGACTTCCCGGGGGCTGGCGCGGTGCAGCACGGCGGGGTGTGCGAAGGTGCCATGTTAAGATCCCTGTTTGACGGTTTTTCGAGGAGATGCGGGATGCTCGCAATCATTGGTGGTAGCGGTCTCACCCAGCTGGCCAATCTCAACATCATCCGCCAGGAGGTGGTGCGCACCCCCTACGGGGAGCCCTCCGGCGCCCTCACTTTTGGCCACCTGTGCGCCCAGCCGGTGGTTTTTCTGGCGCGCCACGGCTACGGCCACACCATCCCGCCCCATAAGGTGAACTACCAGGCCAATCTGTGGGCGCTCCAGCAGGCCAAGGCTGAAGCCATCATCTCGGTGGCCTCGGTGGGCGGTATCCGGGCCGACATGGGCCCCGGCGTGCTGGTGGTGCCCGACCAGATCATCGATTACACCTGGGGTCGCAAGAGCACCTTCTTTGAAGGGGGCGACGGCCAGGTGGTGCATGTGGATTTCACCCAGCCCTACGATCAGGCCCTGCGGGCCCGCATTCTGCGGGCGGTGGAGGCTGCCGGCGAAACCGCCATTGATGGGGGCGTGTACGCCGCCACCCAGGGCCCGCGCCTCGAAACTGCCGCCGAAATCAACCGCCTGGAGCGGGACGGGGCCGATGTGGTGGGCATGACCGGCATGCCCGAGGCCGTGCTGGCCCGGGAGCTGGGCATCCCCTATGCAGCCATTAACGTGGTGGTGAACTACGCCGCCGGGCGGGCCGACAGTGCCCAGCACATCAGCTTCGACAGCATCGAAGCGGTGCTGCTCCAGGCCATGGGGCGGGTGCGTCGGGTGCTCGACCACCTGTGCGAAGCATGATTCGCCCGGTCTTGCGCATGGGCGAGCCCGTCCTCGCCGCCCGCGCCCAGGAAGTGGCCGCCGATGCGTTTGGCAGCCCCGAACTCCTGGCCCTGATCCAGGACATGCGCGACACCATGGCCCACCTGAGCGGTGCCGGCATCGCCGCGCCCCAGATCGGGGCCAGCCTGCGGGTGGTGATCTTTGGCGGCGGCAACAAAAACCCCCGCTACCCTGATTCTGACGCGGTGCCCGATACGGTGCTCATCAACCCCGTGCTGGAGCCCCTGGCCGATGACGAGGAAGGCGGCTGGGAAGGCTGCCTCTCGGTGCCCGGCCTGCGTGGCTGGGTGCCCCGTTACACCCGGCTGCGCTACACCGGCTTCGATGAACACGGCACGCCCATCGACCGCATCGCCACGGGGTTTCATGCCCGGGTGGTGCAGCACGAGTGCGACCACCTGGACGGCATCCTCTACCCGGCCCGGGTGCGGGATTTCAGTCGCTTTGGTTATACCGAAGTGCTGTTTCCCGAGCTGGCCCAGGTGGAGCAGCGCGGGGCAGAAGAGGGCGGCGAGGGTGGCGAGGGCGCTTGAACGGCCCTGCTGCACATAAAAAAAACCGGCTGTTTCAAGGCCGGTTTTTTTATGGAGTGTCTGGGGCGGAGCCTCAGTTCAAGCTCAGCTTAATTCAACTCAATTCAACTCAATTTTTCCCGGCGCAGGGCGCCTGCTTCCCAGATCAGCACTTCGCCCTGGTCGTCGTGCCAGTCGGTCAGCACCCAGCGTTCGATGGGCTGGCCGTCCAGGGTGAGGGGGTGGGTGGCCGGGCGGTGGGTGTGGCCGTGGATGATCAGCGGCGGCAGGCCCTGGGCGCGCAGCAGGGCGGCGAGGGCGTCGGCGTTGATGTCCATGATCTCGCTGGCCTTGCCAGATTTGGCGGCTTCGCTCTGCATTCGGGCGCCGGCAATGATCTGCTTGCGCACGGCCAGGGGCTGGCCCAGGAAGTGGGCTTGCCAGGCGGGGTTGCGCACTTGCTGGCGGAAGGCCTGATAGGGCAGGTCATCGGTGCACAGGGCGTCGCCGTGGCACAGCAGCGCGGTTTGTTCGCCCAGCTGGATGGTGCTCGGATCGGGGAGCAGCGTCAGGCGGGCCCGGGCGGCAAAATCGGCGCCGATCAGAAAATCCCGGTTGCCGGCCATGAACCGGATTTCACAGCCGCCTTCGGCCAGGGCTGCCAGGCCTTGGGCGATGCGGGTGTTGAGGGGATCTTCCAGGTCGTCGTCGCCGGCCCAGTATTCAAAAAAGTCACCCAGGATGTAGAGCGTGTGGGCCTGCCGGGCAGGCCCGGCCAGGTAACGCTCGAAAATCTCGACCAGACCGGGGCGGTCGGCCGACAGGTGCAGATCGGAAATGAAGTGGATTTGCATGAGTCCGTTCGCCCCGGTCGTGGTGTTAGATGACTTCGGCGCTCAGGATCACCACGTCTTCGGCGGGCACGTCCTGGTGGAAGCCCTTGTTGCCGGTGCGCACGCCCTTGATCTTGTTCACCACGTCGAGGCCTTCGCTGACCTTGCCGAACACGCAGTAGCCCCAGCCTTGGCTGTTCTTGGCGCGGAAGTTCAGGAAGTCGTTGTTGGCCACGTTGATGAAGAACTGGGCGGTGGCGGAGTGCGGATCATTGGTCCGGGCCATGGCGATGGTGCCGATGTCGTTGGCGAGGCCGTTGTCGGCTTCGTTTTCCACGGGGGCCTGGGTGTCCTTTTGCTTCATGCCGGGTTCAAAGCCGCCGCCCTGGATCATGAAGTTGTTGATGACACGGTGGAAAATGGTGTTGTTGTAGTGGCCGGCTTCCACGTAGGCGAGGAAGTTGGCAACGGTCTTGGGGGCCTTTTCGGCGTTCAGTTCGATAACGATGTCGCCGTGGTTGGTGGTCAGCTTGACAGCCATGAGGTGCTCCTGGAGAAAGCCTGAAAAGGCGTGGGGGGTGAAAACTGCCCCGCGAGGGGGCAAGGGGGCAACACCAGAGGCGGGTTTGATCGCTACAGGATCAGCACCCGCCTTCGGGCGCCGTATAGTACAGATGCTGTTTACTTGCTATCCGGCAGCAGGCGGGCCGATTGGATCACGATGGGCTGCACCGGCACGTCCCGGTGGAAGCCCTTGCTGCCCGTGGGGGCCTTGCCGATCTTGCGCACCACGTCCATCCCGTCGCTCACCTTGCCGAACACCGCATAGCCGTAGCCATCGGGGGAGGGGTAGTTGAGGGGGCGGTTATCCACCAGATTGATGAAGAATTGGGCGCTGGCGGAGTTCGGGTCTTGGGTGCGGGCCATGGCGATGGTGCCGGTATCGTTGCGCAGACCGTTGCGGCCTTCGTTTTCGATGGGGGCGCGGGTGGTCGCCTTTTCAGCCATGTTGGGCTGCATGCCACCGCCCTGGATCATGAAGCCGTCGATCACCCGGTGGAAGATTAGCCCATCGTAAAAGCCGCTCTTTACGTATTCCACAAAGTTGGTCACGGTCTTGGGGGCCTTCTCGGGGTAGAGCTCCAGCACGATGGTGCCTTCGCTGGTCTTGAGCTCCACGTGGGGGTTGCCCGCGTGGGCAAGCAGGGCCTGGGCGGCGAGGGCCAGGGTCAGCAGGGTCTTTTTCATCATGGTGTGGTGGTTTTGTGTGATGCGCAGTGTTGTCCCGGAAGGGCGGATATTACCGGATCGACGCCGGCACCATTCAGGGTTCAGGGCGTGAAACCCGCAATTATTGGTTCAGCAGGCTGTTCCGGTTACGGTACAGCTCCATCACCTCCGGGTGGTCCTGCAGATACTGGCGTGCCTGGCGGGCGGCTTCCTGGCTCTGGGCCGGGTTGGCTTTGAGGCTGTCCCGCAGGGCGCGCAGCTGGGCCTCGGAGGGCGGATTCTGCTGGAGCTGCTGGGCCCGTTCAAGGGCCTGGGCGTACTGCCCTTGCTGGATCAGGGCTTGCACTTCCTGCAGCGGGTCTGCCTGAGCGGGGGCAGCCCCCAGGCAGGCCAGGAGGAGGGTGGCCGGGGCGATTTTTGACATGTGTTATACTCGGTGCGCTTGCATGCCCTGATCAAAACGGGCC
>JAJTBM010000231.1 GCA_021286885.1 Rhodocyclales bacterium | reverse complement strand
CCCTGCGCTACATCCTGCACAAGCTGCCCTATACGGGTAAGGATCTCGACACCATCGGCCCCATCGACCCCCTGCTGGTGGGCCGGGCCAATGTGGTGTACGAGCGTGGAGAGAACCACATCGCGGCGGCGCTGCTGTAAGCCTGAGCGTCGCGCTCAAACTCGGAACGGCACCTGCGGGTGCCGTTTTGCATGGGTTTCATGCTAAAAACGGAGCGCGACCTCCAGCCTCCTGCGCTCACCATGCCTCCCCTCCCCCCACCCGCAGCCGCTCACCTTTCTGCCCGCGAACGCCACACCGTGCGCCGGGTGATGCTGCATGAAGACTGCCTGATGCTGATCCGGCGTGGCACCAAACGCTGGGGCAATGCTGCGGATGGCCTGCTGGCCCTGCCGGGGTCTCTCTTACTCGCGCCCCGGGGGATCGTGGCCGACATCACCAATGAACCTGATGGGGGTGTACGAAGCGCTGGTGATGAGCTTTCCGCCCGAGCTGGTGGCCGAAAGCCCCGCCTCCAGCCCATCCATGAGCCAGGCACAGCTCCTGCCCACACCAGGCACAGAGCTTCTGGAAGCCATTGAGCGCGCTTGTCGCAGCCTGATAGCCCCCCAGGCCAGCCCCCGGCTGCGCTGGCTGCGGGCGGCTGAAGTGCTGGAGCTGCTGGATGCCGCCGGGCTGGGCTTTGCGCCCACACCGCTTGGTAGGTGCGATCAGGTACGCCGCCTGCTGGGCAGTGATCCCGCCCATCCCTGGAGCCTGCCGGAGGTGGCTGCCCGCCTCGCGCTGGGCGAAAGCACCCTGCGTCGCCACCTGGCCCGGGAGGGCTGGAACTTCACCGCCCTGCTGCGCGAACTCCGGCTGGCCCAGGGTCTGGCCCTACTCCAGGGCAGCACCCGCCCCATCACCCGGATTGCGCTGGATGTGGGGTTTCAGTCTCCGTCCCGTTTCTCCCGGGCGTTTGCCGAGCGCTTTGGTTTCCTGCCCTCGGTCTTGCGGCGGGAGGAGGCTGCCAGCGCGCCCCCCACCTGAGCGCATCGGGGCATGGATGGAGCGCTCCGGGCGCGCAGGCCATGGGCGTAAAACCCATCATGGCGACTCCGATCAACGCATCTGATCCCAGCCAAATGCAGATGCCCACCAGGAGCACCCCATGGCCCAGCTTACCCGCCCCCGCACGCTTTCAACCCTGTTCCGCCCCCTGGGTGCCCTGGCCCTGATGCTGGCCCTGGCCAGCCCGGCCCTGGCTGACATGCAACTCCAGGCCCCCGAACTCAGCCCTGGCGGACGCCTGCCCCCGGCCCAGGTCTATCAGGGCTTTGGCTGCGAAGGCGGCAACCAAAGCCCCGCCCTGCACTGGAACGGCGCCCCCCAAGGCACCCGCAGCTTCGCCCTCACCGTGTACGACCCGGACGCGCCCACCGGCAGCGGCTGGTGGCACTGGATCGTGTACGACCTGCCCGCCAGCACCCAGCAACTGCCCGCCGACGCAGGCAAGGCCAGCGCGCCCCAACTCCCCACGGGTGCCCGGATGGGGCCCAATGACTACGGTAGTGCCAGCTTCGGCGGCGCCTGCCCTCCGCCGGGGGACAAGCCCCACCGCTACATCTTCACGCTGCACGCGCTGGATGTGGAACAGCTGGCGCTTCCCGCCAAGCCCAGCGCCGCACTGATCGGCTACATGATCAAGGCCCACAGCCTGGGGGAAGCCCGGCTCGAGGCTTTGTATAGCCGCTGAAGACATCTGCGCGAAAACCACGCAAAAAAACCACGCAAAAACAGCCGCCTCCGGCAGGAAAGCGGCTGTTGAATGTATGCAGAACCACCCAACCGGTAGCGCTCTCAAGCTGAGGCTAACCCGAAAGCGTCGGCTGCCGCCCCCTGCGTTCGATCCGGGCAGTTGCGAGGGAAATTTCACGCAAAAAACAAAATAAGCCCATGATGAGCGAAAGCATGCCCCCCACAAACAAGCAGGCCACAAAAGGGGAGAGATCTTTATTCAGCTCTACCCCCACAAACAGAATGGCGATCACCACGCAGATCAGCAGTGCGCACAAGGTGCAATAGCGAATCGCTTGGTGAATGAGCCGAGCGCGATGCTCAAGCACCGTCATTTCGGCACTGAACAGAGGAATCTGGTCATCGGGCTTGACTTCCAGCACCCGATGCCGATCCACCACCCGCCCCAGACGATTTGCCAATACCCCAAGCAAAGAGCCAACCCCGGTCAGCAAAAACACCGGGGCTACGGAGGCCTGAATGGCATGGGTCACGATAGGGACGGTTTGGGTAATATCCATAACAGGGTAGACAGAGCAAGAGCGCCAAGACCACGCCCCCGGCTCGGGGGGCCATCAGGACTTAGCTGCGATAACGGGCAATCAGGGCATTAAGCGCCTCAAGCTGCTTGGCGATGAAGGCGCGGGTCGCTTCATCTTGCAGCGTTCCGGCGCTTTCATCAACCTTGGTGTGCACGGCGCCGATCATGACTTCGGGTTTGTTGAGCACGACCGCATCGAGAAACACCAGGATCTGACGCAGATGATATTGGGCCCGGGCGCCACCTAGAATGCCCATGGAGGCAGTCTGAATGGCCAGCGGCTTACCCGCCAGCGGCTGTTCGGGAAGACGGGAAACCCAGTCAATGGCATTCTTGAGGACGCCAGGCACAGAGTAGTTGTATTCGGGCGTCACGATCACCACCCCATCGGCACCGCGTAAGCGTGCCCCCAGGTTGAGCACTGCGGGCGGAAAAGCTTCGGCCTGGAGGTCGGAATCGTAAAGAGGGATGTCGCCCAGCGCCGGCAGCAGCGCGATATCCATGCCCTCCGGGGCGAGTTCGGCCAAGGTATTGGCCACCATGCGATTATAAGAGCCCTTGCGCAGGCTGCCGATCAAAACTACAACCTTGCTGGTTTGAACTGATTGAGTCATCTGTATTGCCTCGATTTTAAAACGTTTAAGACTATTAAAACAGCCACCCGAAAGGCATTTGGCATCAAAAAACCTGGGCACTGCAAAGAAGTGCAGACTTAACGCAGCAGGCTGTTAAGGCGATCCACCACTGGGGCCCAGTCGGCGTCTTCGGCGATTTCTTCGCGCAAGAAGCCCTTTTGCGCATCGTTCCAAAAATGGGCCTCATGCAGGGCCACATGGCTTGCCAGCGGGCGATGGGTACTGATAAACACCTGAATTTCAGCATGTTCATTGGGCAGACCCAGTTGGGCGAAGAGGTGTTCGAGCGTATGTTGTGTAGTTTCCATGATGCAGACTCCTTTTAAGGCTGAATATCACATTTCCTTTTCAGGGGTAGAACCTGAAATTAGGAAGTTGTTTAACTGCATTAACTGCAGGCTCATCTCACGTTCAAACTCAAGCAGCCAAGGCCACACCAAACACATGGCCGATTCCAAACGTGAGCGCTGCGGCCGCAACCCCTATCAGCAATTGGCGCATACCAGACCACAGCGGATGACGCCCGGTAAACACCGCCACTAAACATCCGGTTGCAAACAAACCCGCCAAAGAAGAAAGCGTGCACGCGGGCACACGCCAAGCCGGCGATACTAAAAACATGGGCAGCACCGGAATCAACGCTCCCAGCAAGAACACCAGAAAAGAAGAAACCGCAGCAACCCAAGGCGAGCCGCCCAGATCGTCAGGATTAATCCCGAGCTCATCACGTACCAAGGTATCGAGGGCGGTATCTTTGTCGCCTATCACTCGAGCGGCCAGTTGGCGCACCTCGTCGTGGGGCAAGCCTCGAGCTTGGTAAATGAGGCGGAGTTCTTCTTCCTCTTCGGCCGGTACGGTCGCGAGCTCATCTGCTTCTAGGGCAATCTGGCGCTCCTGGAGTTCCCGTGCACTTTGTACCGAAACCCATTCACCCATGGCCATGGAACAGGCCCCCGCCAAACCACCGGCCAGGGCCGTCGTAAGCAAAACCGCACTGCTCGCACCACTCCCAGCCATGCCCATCAACAGGCAGAACGTGGAAACCAAGCCATCATTGGCACCCAGCACCATGGCGCGCAGGCTGTTGGAATCACCCGTACCGTGCCGGCCTTCGAGGCGGGAATAATCGGCCCCATTCCATCCCGAACGGGATTGAGAGGCCAACATGGAAAGCAGGCGTGCATGGGAGCGTTCCTGGGCTGGCATATCACTAGCTTGAGCGCTGGCCTGAACTTCGGGTTGCTGATCGTAAACGGCCCGATTGCGCACCTCCTCCCCCGCGATCAGGGGCAAAATGGCCTGAACGCCCAGCCAATCCATCAAGCGAATCTTGACCCGCGCCGCCCAGCTTGGACGCGATACGGGCGCCACGCCCCCGGCCTCACGAATCTGGTCGCCCCAAAACGCCGCATGTTTGGCCTCAACCTGGGCCAACTTTTGGTAGAGGCGTGCCATCTCGGGCTTACGCTCCCGGGCAGCCATGGCGTCATACAGGGCGGCTCCGTCTACCTCACTTTGAAAGTTGTCACGCAAACGCGCCATACGGGTTTTGCTGGATGCTTCTGCCATCATATGCCTCGAAGCGTTTGTGCTTTTCAGATATCACCACCCCATGTAGCAACAAGAGGTTTCCAGGCGTTCAGCCCCCTGGAGATCAAACACAGGAACGCTGGAAATCCGCTACAGATCTTACGCTCAAGGCACACATCTGCGCCATGCTGATCATGAAACAGAAGGAAATAAGCCCAGTTGGGCTTGGGCCTCTAATGCCTTGATTTTCAATCACAACACCTAAAAATCCGCTTAGGGGAAAACTTTTCAAATTGACCGATTTAAAAATTCAATTCACATCCCCTCACATTAACAGCGAGGTCTGGCTCACTCCGAACAGACTTTGAAATCCGCCTCTATCAGAGGTTTTACACCAAAACCTGTGATAGCACCGCCGTCGAAATGCAGGTGCTGAGCCAGTAAGAAACACACGCTCCCCACGCAAAAACAGCCGCCTCCAATAGGAAAGCGGCTGTTGATGGGGCAACGCCCGGCAGGCGGGCAAGCCTCACCAGCTTAGAACCGGTAGCCCAGACTCAGGCTGGTCAGGCTGATGTCGGCGCGGGTGGTGCCGGTAGTACCCTCTGCGTTGAGGGAATCCCCCCCCTTGCGGAAGACTTCATACTCGGCCCGGGCAAACCAGGAAGGAGCAAAGCGCCATTCCAGACCCAAACCGTAGTGCAGGGCATTGCCCTTGGCCTTGCGGCGGGGGTTTTCACAGTCGGAGCCAGTGCCCTGGCAATCAAACTTGAGGCTGTAACGGGCGGTGCCCAGGCGCCCCAGCAGACGCACCGACTCGGCCACCGGCAGCCCGCCCACCAGATCCAGGTTCCAGGCCCGGGTTGCGATCTTGCCCTCGCGGCTCATGAACTCACCGTCCACCT
>JAJTBM010000230.1 GCA_021286885.1 Rhodocyclales bacterium | reverse complement strand
CCCCTGGGCATCTCGATGCTCAACGGCATCCGCCTCGCCACCCGGGAGATCAACGATACGGGCGGGCTCCTGGGCCGCCCCCTGCAACTGGTGGAGCGGGACGACGAAGGCCGCCCCGAACGCGGCGCCCAGATCGCCCAGGAGCTGATCCACCAGGAACGCATCGTGGCCGGGCTGGGCATCGTGAATACCGGCGTGGCCCTCGCCAGCCAGCGCTTTTACCAACAAGCCCACATTCCCATGCTGACGGCGGTGGCCACCGGCTCCATCATCACCCGCCAGTTTCTGCCGCCCCAGTACCCGGACAACTACATTTTCCGGGTGGCTGCCGCCGACACCATCCAGGCCACCATGATGGTTGAAGAGGCCGTCACGCGCCGCCGTCTGCGCAAGGTGGCGATCTTCCACGACAGCACCAACTACGGCCTGCTGGGTCGGGAGGATCTGGAAAAAGCCCTGGAGCGCCATGGGCTCAGCCCGGTGGCGGTGGAACGCTTCAATCTGAAGGATGTGGACATGACCCCCCAGCTGCGCCGGGCCCGTCAGGCGGGGGCCGAGGTGATCCTGACCTACGGGCTGGGGCCGGAGCTGGCCCATGTGGCCAACGGCATGGTGCGCCTGGGCTGGCAGGTGCCCCTGGTGGGGAGTTGGGCGCTGGGCATGTCCAGCTTCATCGACAACGCCGGCCCCAACGGCGAAGGGGCGCGGATGCCGCAAACCTTCATCCCCGACGGGAGTACGCCGCGCCAGCGCAGCTTCATCGAAAAATATCGCAAGACCTGGGGCAGCGAACGCATCCCCGCCCCTCCGGCTGCGGCCCAGGGCTATGATGCGATGCTGCTATTGGCGGCCGCCATTCGCCAGGCCCACACCACCGATGGGCCCCGGCTACGGGAGGCCCTCGAAAACCTGCAGGAAAAGGTTGAGGGCGTGGTGATGGTATATGATCGTCCCTTTTCCCGAGCCGACCATGAAGCCATCGACCAGATGCGCATTCCGGTGATGGGAGAAGTACGCAGCGGCCAAGTGGTGCATGCCTATCCGGAAGAGCGCAACCGCCCCTGAAAGCTGCACGCTGCCGCACCACGCCCTACGCCATACACCATACGCACTACCCGTTTCCGCCACGGCCGGGGGTTTTCTCCCTCCCCCCCTCTTTCCCCCGGCCGTTTTTTTTGGTCAGAACACAGCGGCTTAGGCCTCGCCCTCATCCCGTTCCAAGCCCAGCGCCTCCCGCACTGCCGGCACCAGCCGCTGGCGAATGTCTTCCCGTACCGCCACAAAGCTTTCCAGGGGCTCTCCCTGGGGCGAACGAAAAGGCATGTGCAAGCGGCGTACGGGCCGGGGGAAGGCCGGGCAATCGCTGCGCGCCTCGTCGCACACACTCACCAGCAGGTCTATGGGTTGATCCAGAAACAGCCTTACATCCTTGCTACGCAGATCACGGGTGGGCAAGCCTGCCAAGCGCAGCGCTTCGAGCGCATGGGTGGCCACCCGGGGCTGGGGGCGGGTACCCGCAGAAACCACCCGGGCACGCCCGTTGAGGGCCTGGCGCAAAATGGCCTCGGCCATTTGGGAGCGGCAGGCATTGGCCGTACATAGCACCAGCACCAGGGGAAGACTCATGATGGGCTCCTGGGGCGGGGGGTGATCCTCTCCCCGGGGGCCCGCCCGAGCCCGCCCGGGTCAGGCCAGTTCAGTGCCCAGCCGGTTTGAGGCTGGGGGTGCAGCTATCAGCGATGCCTTCAATCTCGATCTGGATGGTGGGGTGGCCGATCCGGTGCTGGGCCTTCAGCTCGGCAGCTAGGCTGCGCAGGAAATCATCTCCCGGATGCCCGCCGGGCATCACCAGATGGGCCGAGAGGGCCGTGTCGGAAGTCCCCAGGGCCCAGACGTGCAGATCATGGACTTCCTGCACCCCCGGGCGGGAAAGCAGCCAATCGTGGATACACTGCACATCCAGGCCTTCGGGCACCCCGTCGAAACTCAGGTGCAAAGACTGGCGCAACAGCCCCCAGGTACCCGCCACGATCACCAACGCGATCAGCAGGCTCACCAGCGGGTCCAGCCAGGGCCAGCCAAAATGCAGATAGAGGGCCCCCGCCCCCGCCACGCCCAAAGACACCAGCGCATCTGCCACCATATGCAAAAAGGCGCCACGCAGATTGAGATCGTCTTCAGAACCCTTCATGAACAGCACGGCGGTGATCCCATTCACCACCACGCCCACCAGGGCCACCACGATCACCGTCCAGCCAGAAACGGCCGCCGGCTGCTGAAAGCGCTGAATCGCCTCCACCATCAGGGCCCCCATGGCCACCAGCAGCAGCACCGCGTTTACCAGCGCCGCCAGGATGGACGCCCGGCGCCAGCCGTAGGTAAGGCGTGGGCTGGGCGCCAGTCGCGCCGCCAAAAAAGCGCCCCAGGCCAGCAGCAGCCCAGCCACATCCGACAGGTTGTGACCCGCATCGGCGAGCAGGGCCAAGGAGTCGATCTGCCAGCCATACAGGGCTTCCACCAGCACAAAGCCCACATTCAGCACCAGGCCGATGGCAAAGGCCCGGTCGTAGCTGGCCGGGGCGTGGTGATGGTGGCCGTGCCCGTGCCCGTGGCTATGGCCATGCACATGACCATGACCATGGTCGTGGCCACTACAACATTCGGCGACTGCAGGCCGGGGACGATAGGGGTTTTGCATCAGCCAGACGTCCTTACCATGAGCGACTCCACATCCTTGCGGGTAGACCGGGAATGGGGGGGCCGAGAGCGCCCGACACGGCCTAGAAAGACCAGGGCCTGATCCTGCCCGAATCCGCCCAGACGCTCGATATCGCCCGCCAGAGCAGAAGCCCCCGTGTTGAGCGCATCCTGAGCCGAGAACCGCTCCCCGCTCCGGGCGTACCAACGAAAAATAAGCGGGGTCATTTCTGGTTGCAAGTAAAGCCCCTGGGCCGTGGCGGTGAGCCATACCCGCTGCAGGGCAACCCCGGCTTGAACGTGATCCCGTAGCCCCACAGGGGGCTTGTCTGCCTTGACCAGCACATGGGCTGCGCAGGCCAGGGCGGGAATCCAGTCCAGCTGGATGCGGGGTGCAATCGTGCCCCCCAGGAAACGATTGAAAAACTGTACCCGCTCCCACTTAGCCATCACCCACTCCATCAAACGGGCGGTGACAGGATCAACCCCCACAGCCTGTTCAGGGATGCGGTCTTGGCTGTAACGGGCGCGCCATTCGATAATTTCTTTATGCACCGGATAGGCCTCCGGGCAGGTCAGGCGCAGATAGGCATTGCGCCAGAGCAGATTGGCCATGTGCAGGCGTTCGGACCAAGACTCGAACAGCTGCACGCTGTACCCCTCGCCCGGAGCAGAGGGAAGCGGGGTGGTTTTCATGGGGCGGCGCTGGACCACCCGTTTTTCGATGAAAGGCAGGAGTGGGTCCGACGACAGGCCTGCACAGGGCTCGAACACGACCTCATAAATGGGATGCAGTTCGTTGTCGTCAACCAGGCTCCAGTGCGCCTCAAGCCCTTCACCCGTGGCAGCAATACGCAGGGTTTCGAGGAGGGCACCATGGGCCATGTGGCTGGCGTGGCCCTTGTAGTCGTAGAGACACCAATCCCGGGTATCCGCACCATGAATGCGAACCCGATCCGGGGCCAAAATCTCGAAGGTGAAGGGCTGGGTGTTATCACCGCTGGGCGCCCAGAGGGCCAGTTGCAGCAGTTTTTTCAGAACGGGAGGGGTCATGGGGGCGAAGCTCCTTGTAATCCGGACGAAGTACGGAGGCGGGCTCAGGCCCGACCACCCGCCATGGCCTTCAGCTGGCGCCGGGCAATAAAAAGACCGATCTGCTGAATCGGGTTCCGGTTGCCCCACGGGCGCCAGGTTTTCACGTAACGATTGCGATAGGGGTCGAACTGGAAGCCTCGGGGAGCACACAGCACACCGGGCCGCTTGAGCAGAATCTTAAGGGATTCCACCGCCGTTACCCCGGCGCATAGCTGGCAGGAGGCAATGGTGCTGGGGCCACGCTGCTCCTTGAAGTTCACCCGGGAAGGATCCACCAAGTAACCCCGCTGGAGCATGGCCGGAGAAAGACCCAGCAGGAAGCGCACCGCCATTTCGTCCTTGTCGCAGCCTTCGAGGCGGAAATACTCTTCGAACGACATCTGCCCGGGCAGGAAACTCAGCACGGCGGTGCCCATACCCAAGGGGGCCGCCGTCACCGCCGGGATACCACGCTCCCAGCACGCCTGGAAAGTCTTGCGCCGGGCGTCAAAGGCAAAGAAATCCAGCCCATCCACGTACAGGTCTACATCTTTGAGGAATGCATCCAGGTTGGTGGCATCCACCCCCTGATCGAAGATCCGAATATCCAGCTCAGGGTTGATGTCATGGGCCATTTTGGCCAGCGCCTGGGCCTTGGGCTGATGCAGGGTGGACAGGGTGGCCCCGACCTGGCGGTTGAAATTCACCAGTTCGAACACGTCCATATCGGCAATATGGAAAGCCCCCACCCCGAGCCGGGCGAGGGTGAGCAGGTGCACACCCCCTACGCCGCCCATGCCGGCAATCGCGACCCGCTTGCCCCGCAGGGCGGCCTGCTCGGCCAGCGTCACCCAGCCGATGTTGCGGGAAAAGGCTTCGTCATAGTTGAAGGCAGGCTGATTCATGGAGTGAGGTCCCGAAGCTGAAAGCCGAAATGATACGCCAGAAGCCTAAGCAGTCCGGATAGGGGGCGTTTTCGCGCTATCCCGACCGGCTGACGGATCTTCAGGGAGATAACAAGCCTGCTTATGGTGAATTTTTTTCCATACAAAATTCTTCAATTACGGACAGCTCGCGCCGTAAATCCGTGAAATCCGTCACGCTTACCGTTCCAAAGGAGGCTCCATGTCGCTGCTTGATCACTTCAGCCTGGGCACCGGATTCCAGCGCCACTTCCGGCTTGCTGCCGCCCTAAACCCTTCCGAACGCGATCATGTGTACCGGATCAGACACGAAGTTTATTGCGAAGAACTGGGCTTTGAACCCGTGCGCCCAGATCGACGGGAAGTGGATGAGTACGACCGCCATAGCCTGCACTGCCTGCTGCGCACGTCCGATGCGGGCCGCAGCCTAGTGGGCTGCAACCGGCTGGTGTTGGCCCGCCCGGAAGCCCCCGACACCCCCCTGCCCTTTGAACGCAGCTGCGCCGCCACCCTGGACCGGCGCATCATCGACCCCGCCCGACTGCACCGGGGCAGCATCGCGGAAGTCTCACGCCTGGCCGTGCGGGCCGGCTATCGGCGGCGCAAGGGCGAACAAAACCGCCCCTTCGGCTTCAGCATGGAAGACTTCGGCCGCAAGGAGCAACCCCGCTTTCCGTACATCCCCATCAGCCTTTACCTGGGGGCCGTAGCCCTGGCCAAACG
>JAJTBM010000229.1 GCA_021286885.1 Rhodocyclales bacterium | reverse complement strand
CGAACTCCTGGCCCAGGTCGGTGATTTCATCGCTGCGCTGCCCCATCAGGGGCGCCACCCGGGTATCCAAGCGCCCGGCGGCGACCGAGCGCAGGGCCCAACGCAGGCTGCGGATGGGCTTGGAGAAATACCAGGCCAGGGCCGCACTAAAGGCCAAGCTTGCCACCAATCCGGCCAAGATCGGCAATAGAGGATCCGGTGGTACCGGCCCCCCCAGAGGGCCATGGCGAGGGCCAAACGGTGGCGGCCCACCCCGCCCCCATCAAATCCAAGCAAAGGCTCACCCTTGTCCATATGCACAAACAGCAAATAGCGCACGCCTTCCAGGGACTCCACCCAGCGGGCCCGGGGGCGGGGCGTTTCGCGGCCCGCCTGCTCCCGGGCCAGTTGCAGCACTTCGGGCAACACCGGGCGCCCGCGCAAATCCTGGCCCTGTTCGTTGACCACCATCAGATCCAGCCCCTGCTCCTGGATCACCCAATCGTCCATGGCACGCTCCAGGGCTGGCAAACCGCCATGCTGGAGCAGATTGGCCGCCATGCCGAGCAGCATCCCGGCCCGGGGGCCGCCGCCAAAGCCCAGCTCCCGCTCGGCCTCCAGGCGGGTGCGCTCGCGCTCCTGATGCCACCAGACCGCCGTCCCCACGGTGCCCCCCGCCAGCAACAAGGCCAGCCAGAAAGCCAGGAAGAACTTCCAGAACAGGCGGCCCTGGGTCATTCGCGCACCAATTGGTAGCCCTGCCCACGCACGGTTTCGATCCAGGGACGGCCATCCTCCCGAGACCCCAGCTTGTGACGGATGCTGGACAGATGCACGTCGATACTCCGGTCAAAGCGCGCCAGGGGGCGCCCCAGGCCCTGCTCCGACAGATCGCCCTTGTTCACCACCCGACCCGCGCTACGGGCCAGGAGTTCGAGCAGATTGAATTCGGTGCTGGTCAGATCCAGCACGTTGCCGTACCACTCGGCCCGGCGGCGTTGGGGCCACATCTGGAGCGGGCCGGCCACCACAGGCTCGTGGGCCGCCACCTGGGGCGCAGGGGCATCCTGGGTACGACGCAGGATGGCGCGGATGCGGGCCACCAGCTCCCGGGGGGTGCAGGGCTTGGGCACGTAGTCGTCGGCGCCCAACTCCAGGCCCACGATGCGATCCACGTCGTCGCCCCGGGCGGTCAGCATCAGTACCGGGATTTCGCTCTGGGCCCGAATCCGGCGCAGGGCCTCGATGCCGCCCACCCGGGGCATCATCACATCCAGCACCACAATCGCGTAGGCGCCCGACAGGGCCGCATTCACCCCGGCCTCGCCATCGTGCACGCAGTCGGCACTAAAACCTTCCTGTTCAATGTACTCACGCAACATGGACACCAGTTCCACATCGTCATCCACCAGCAAAACCTTGCTCATCTTGAAAAAACCTCCATTGGCCTGACACACATCATACGAAGGCATCCATTACCCGCCCCCTTGCGGCCCTGGGGTTTTGCCCTGGCTTACCCCACCTTAACGCGTCTTAACACAAGCGCCTGCGGGACGTCGCACAGGGCGCCCCAAAGCGTTAAGCTAAGCCCCCTTCCGTGGCTTCCCCGTCCTTCCGGCCCCATGCGCATCCGACTCCTGTCTGCCCTCCTCGCTGGCTCCCTGAGCCTGGGCCTTGCCTCCACCCGGGCTGCCCTCAATCTGCCAGATCTGGGAGAGGCATCTGAAACAGTGATCTCACGCAATACAGAACAAACCCTGGGCACCCAGACCATGAACCAGTTGCGGGCCAGCGGCACCCTGCTGGACGACCCGGAAGTCAATGCATATCTGGACCAGCTCGGGCGCCGACTGCTCCAAGCCGACCCAAGCCAGAGCGGCCAGAGCTTCACCTTCTTTGCAGTGGGTTCCCGGGAGCTCAATGCCTTTGCCCTGCCCGGCGGCTATGTGGGGGTGAATTCGGGGCTGATTCTGGCGACCCAAAACGAGAGCGAGCTGGCCTCGGTGCTGGCCCACGAAATCAGCCACGTCACCCAGCATCACATCGCCCGCCAGATCGCTGCCCAGACCAGCAACCAGATGGCCACCATGGCCGCCCTGCTGGGTGCCCTGGTTGCAGCGGGCACCGGCAACGGCCAGGTGGCCATGGCGGCCATTACCGGCGCGACGGCCGCCCAACTCCAGAGCCAGATCAACTACACCCGGGAGCACGAGCAAGAGGCGGACCGGGTGGGTTTCCGACTACTGAGTGATGCAGGCTTCGACCCCCGGGCCATGGCTTCGTTTTTTGAACGCCTGCAACGATCCACCCGGTTGGTGGAAGGCAACGTGCCCAGCTACATGCGCACCCACCCCTTAACCCAGACCCGGATCGCCGAAGCCCAGGATCTGGCCTTCAGCAAGCCTTATCGGCAGGTGCGGGACAGCCAAGAATTCCATCTGGTACGCGCCCTGCTGCGCAGCTACGACGGCACGCCTCAAGAGGCCGTACGGCGCATGACCAAGGAACTGACCGAGGGCCGCTACCCGGACCGCCAGGCGGCCCGCTACGGCCTCGCAGCGGCGCGGCTGCGGGCCCAGGACTTTGCCCAGGCCCGCAAGGATCTGGAAGCCCTCGAAAAAGACGGCTTTCAGCACCCCATGTACGAAGCCCTGCTGGGCCAGGTGCTGATGCAATCCGGCCAGCTGCCCGCCGCCCGCAACCGCTACGAAGAAGCCCTCAAGCGCTACCCGCGCCACCTCCAGCTGGTGTACGACTACCCGCGCCTGCTGATGCAGATGGGCGACAAAGCCCGGGCGGCGCGCTTTGCCGAAGCCAAATTGCTGGACTATCCCCACGACATCACCCTGCACCAGACCGCCGCCGAGGCCTGGGCGGGAGCGGGCCAGATGTTCAAGTCCCACTACCACCAGGGCGAGTACTACGCCGCCCTGGGGCGGCTCAAGGAGGCCGACGAGCAATTCACCATCGCCAGCCGCAGCCCCGATGGGGACACCCACGACCTGCTGATCCTTGACCCGCGCATGAAAGCCATCAAGGAACAGCTGCGCGAGCAGCGCCGCAACAGCCGCGAAGGACAATGACTCTTGGCTCAGCCAAGCCCGTTGTCATCCTTGATTTTTTAGCAAACTAACTGCGCTTTACACCCGTATAACCGTGCTTTACCGCCCCCCGGCGGATCATTCTCCCCATGCCACTGGCTAGCGACTGCCCCCGGGCAAACCTGCAAAAAATGAGGAGAACAAAATGCAAGCACTCAACAAGACCCTGCGTAATCTGCTGATCGTGGCCGGCCTCGCCGTGCCGGTGATCGGTGTTGCGATGGGCAACAACGAACCCTGCCCCATGGACAAGGGCGGCCCCATGGGCGCCCCCCACCACGGCCCCATGGGTGGCCCTGGCCCGATGATGGACGCTGGCGACCATCTGCCCCCCTTCCTGGGCGGCCTGGAGCTGAGCGACGCCCAGCGCGACCAGATCTTCAAGATCACCCATGACAACGCACCAGCCCTGCGTGACAAGGCCAAAGCCATCCACAAGGCCCAGACCGAACTCCACAAGCTGACCTTCTCGTCCCAGTACGACGAAGCCAAAGTCAAGGCCCTCGCCCAGGCTGCAGCCCAGGCCGGCGCCGAGCTGACCGTGCTGCGCACGGCCGAAGCCCACAAGATTTTCCTGGTGCTGACCCCTGAGCAACGCAAGAAGGCCGAAGAAATGAAGGCCGACTTCGAGCGCCGGGGCCCGGGCGCCCCCCGGGATGGCGGTCCTGGTGAGCGTCGTGACGACCGTCGGGGCGACAAGGACGGTCAGGGCCGGCGCGGCGAGCGTTAATCCGGCACCCAGGCTCAGGCGCCACGACGCCCGGGCCTACGATCCCACCACGACTCATCTCCATGATCGTGCTTCACCCCGCTCCGGCGGGGTTTTTTTATGGCGGGCAGCGCTCAGCCCCAGTAATGACGCTGGCTGCGCTCCAGCCATTGCACAAACTTGGGAAAATCCAGCCCGCTGCGCTTGCGCAACTCCTTAGCCTGGTTGGCCAGCTCGCGCCAGCGGGGCTCAAAGGCCGGATTGGCAAAGGCCAGCACCACATCGTTGCCCTCGGGCACGTTGATGCACAGCAGACGGCCATCAAAGGCCTCGCCCAGCATGGCCAGATGCTCGGCCCGGGCGTCTTTCTCGCCGGCCAGGTTGGCCACCATCACGCCGCGCCCCGACAGGATTTCGGCCACCTGGCGGTAAAAGGCCGCTGAACTCACCGAGTCGGCCAGCCCGTAGCGGTCAAAAGCATCCATCATCACCACATCAAAACGCGCTCCCGTACGGGCAGCCTCGGCCACCTGGGCGGCGCCATCGGCCTCGATGATCTGGAAACGCTCGCCATCGGCGGGCACATCAAACAGATCACGGAAGGCGATCACATGGGGATCGATCTCCACCACGCACACCTCGCTAGCGGGCAGCTGGCGGTGGCAGAACTTGGCCAGAGAACCGCCCCCCAGGCCCAGCATCAGGATGCGGCGCGGGCGCGGGATGAACAGCCAGAAGCTCATCATCGCCTGGGTGTACTCCAGTTCCAGCGCCCACGCATTGCGCCGCTGCATGGTGCTCTGGATGAGCGACAGGGAGAAATGCAGGCTGCGGGTGTCGGCATCGTCGATCACGAAGGGCTTGGCGTATTCGCCAGACAGCACTTGGCGCAGCACCGCGTTCCGGTCGGCATCGGCGGGTTCAAGCAGATGAATGGTGTCTTCGGGGTTGAAGGGGCTGGGAAGAGTCAGATAGGTCTGCATGGAACAAAAAGCGGTGACGACAAAGGGCTGTTTTTCACGCCAAACGGGCGAACTGCCGTGTGGGGGACGAGATTCTGCCAAATCCCTCTCAAGCCGGGGGGCAATCAGCCGATATGGCTGGGAACCCTTGAGCAAATCCCAAGGGCAATGCGGCATCACCCGAGGGCACCCGTTCATTTCAGGCTATTGCCATTATCAGGACTCCACCATGACGATCGTACAGCGCTTGCTCATCCTTGTAGGGGCTGCCATTGCAGGGCTTATCGCCTTGGCAGGCATCAATTATTACCAGATGAATCGGGTTTTTGAGGCCGCAAACTACGGCAATGCAAACTCCATCCCCAGCATCATGCTGCTCAACCACGCCATGGAAGACTTCAGCAGAGTGCGGGTGCGTGGCTATCGGGCGGTTTTGAGTTCGGACCCCGCCGAGATCGACAAAATCCATGAAGAAACCCTGAACTATCGCCAAAAGGTGAGCCGGGCCTTGGGAGACTACGAAAAGCTGGTATCCGACGAACAAGATCGCAAACTGCTTGAGGCAGACAAAGCCCTGCTGAATGAGTACAACCGAGGGGTCGACGAGGTCTTTGAACTTGCCAAAAAAGGCCAGCACGAACACGCCCGGGCCATCCTTCTCAAAAACAGCAGCGGCGCG
>JAJTBM010000228.1 GCA_021286885.1 Rhodocyclales bacterium | reverse complement strand
CTGGACCCACGATGAGCACCATTACTCCATGGAAACGGTGATCGAAACCACCGGGCTGGTGGGGCTCATCAAGTCTTTCCGGATGATCCAGCGCAGCGAGGGCACCCTGGGCCCGGCGGGCCTGGCCCCCGAGAAGTTTGCTGTGGAGCGCAACGGCGAGTTGCGCGAAAAGGCGGATTTCGACTGGGCTGGCGGCGTGGTGCGTCTGGTGGCCGGTGAGCGGCGCCGGGAAGCCCCCCTCCAGCCGGGCGACCAGGATGTGCTTTCGCTGATCCACACCCTGGCTCTGCGGGGGGATGTGCCCGGCGCCCTGGATATGCTGCTCGTCACCGGCAAGAGCGCGGTGCGGGCCCATATCGAAAACCTGGGGGTGGAAGAAATCGAGATTCCGGCCACGCCCCAGGGCCCCATTCGGGCGGTGCATCTGGGGAGCACCGGCCATGGGGGCGCGCTGCGCATCGACATCTGGCTCGCCCGGGACTATGAAAACCTGCCGGTGCGGATCAAGATCACCGACAAAAATGGCGATATCCTCGATCAAGTCGCCACGGGCGTAGACCTGAACCCGCCATCGGCCGCGCCCCAGCCTGCTGCTGCGCGCCCCTGAACACCTGCCGGCCCTGATGCCGGCCCCTGTAAATCACACCTGTTTTTGTATCGGATTCCTTTTCATGAGCATTTCTCCCGCCCAACTCCAGTCGGCCAGCCAGGCCCTGCGCTCCGTGCTGACCTTCGAATACCCCGCCGATGCGGTGTTGTCCCGCTACTTCCGCGACCTGCGTGAAATCGGCGCCCGGGATCGGGCCTTCGTGGCCGAGGCCGTGTATGGCGTGCTGCGCCGCAAGCGCACCCTGGAGCGCCTGTGCGGCCCCCAGGCCCAACCGCGCCATCTGGTGCTGGCCTGGCTTGCCCGGGTTGAAGGCACTCCCCTGCGCCACCTGGAAGCACTGCATGGCCGGGACAAGGAGTTCTTCACCGAGGTGAAGGCCAAGAGCCTGCCCGAGCCCACCCTGGCCGAAAATGCCGACCTGCCCGACTGGCTGGCCGAGCGCCTGTCGGCCTATCTGAGCCCCGAGCAAGTGCTGGCTTTGGCCCGCAGCATGAACAACCCGGCGCCGCTGGATCTGCGTGTAAATCCCCTCAAGCTGGATCGGGACGCCCTGGTGGCCCGCCTCCAGGCCGATGGCATTCCCTGCGCACCGGGCAAGTTCTCCCCCCTGGCGGTGCGCCTGGAGGGGAAGCCGGCCCTGCAACGCCACCCCCTGTTCCTGGATGGCAGCTTTGAAGTGCAGGACGAAGGCAGCCAGCTGCTGGGCTACCTGCTCCAGCCCAAGCGCGGCGAGATGGTGGTGGATTTCTGCGCCGGTGCCGGTGGCAAGACCCTGCTGCTGGGCGCCCTGATGCGCAACACTGGCCGTCTGTACGCCTTCGACGTTTCGGAAAAGCGCCTCTCCAAGCTCAAGCCTCGGGTAGCCCGCTCCGGCCTCTCCAATATTCATCCGGTGGTGATCGACAGCGAGAACGATACCCGGGTCAAGCGCCTGGCCGGCAAGATCGACCGGGTGCTGGTGGATGCGCCCTGCAGCGGCCTGGGCACCCTGCGCCGCAACCCCGACCTCAAGTGGCGGCAGAGCCCCGAGGCCCTGGCCGAACTCACCGTCAAGCAAGCTGCCATCCTGGCCAGCGCCGCCCGGCTGGTGAAGGTGGGCGGGCGTCTGGTGTACGCCACCTGCAGCGTGCTGCCCGAAGAAAACCAGGACGTGGTGGAAGCCTTCCTGGCCGCCAACCCGGGCTTTGTGAAGCTCAACGCCTCCGAAGTGCTGGCCAAGCACGATATTCAGGTTGAATCCGGCGAACTGCTCCAGCTCAGCCCCGCCACCCACGACACCGACGGTTTCTTCGCCGCCGTGCTGGAGCGCAAGGCCTGATGCCGCGGCTGGCGCCCCGGGCCGTTCTGCTGCGTTGCTGCCTGTGGGCAGGGCTGCTGCTGGCGGGGCCGGCGGCGCAGGCCCTGGCGCCGGATGAAAGCGTCCGGCTCCAGGCCACGGGCAGCGTGGAGGTGGCCTTTTCGCCGTGGAATGATCCCGAAGAGGCCATTTTGGCGGCCTTTGAAGAGGCCCGGGAACTGATCCTCGTCCAGGCCTATCTGTTTACCAGTAAGCCCCTGCTCCAGGGGCTGCTGGATGCGAAGGCGCGTGGGGTGAAGGTGGAGGTGCTGCTCGATGCCGACATGAATCGGCCCGGCAGCTACACGGTACACCCCGAATTGCTGGAGGCGGGTATTCCGGTGGCACTGGAAACCCGTTACACCAACGCCCACAACAAGGTCGTCATCCTGGATCCGCACAGCCCGTCCCGGGCGGCCCTGATCACCGGGTCTTACAACTTTACCCGTGCGGCCAAGACTTCCAATGCTGAAAACCTGTTGATCCTGCGGGGCAACCCGGCATTGGTTCGCGTCTACCTGGAAAACTGGAAGCGCCACAAGGACGAAGCCCAAATCCTGCGCAAGCAGGATGCGGAGGCCTGGCGTCGAGGAAAAGCGAATGGAAGAAAATCAGATCGCACAGCTTCTGATTGATTTGTGGGGCGATCTCCAGCAGCCGGCCATCTTCTGGCAGCTGGGGGTGTTGGCCCTGTGTCTGGGGCTGGCGGCCCTATTGGCGGGCCAGGTGCGGCGTGCAGTGGCCCGACGTCGGGAGCGCTTGGGCCTGGGGGCACCGGGCTTGGCTGAAGAAAGCCTGGCCCGGGTGGTGTTCCCCCTCACCGGCCTGCTGTTGGTCGGCGCGGCGCGGCTCGTCCTCAGCCACTGGCATCACGTCAATCTGTTCCGGTTGGCGGTGCCCCTGCTGCTGGCCATGGCGGTCATCCACCTCACGGTGCATGCCCTGCAGCGGGCCTTTCCCAAGGCGGGTTGGCTGGCATCGTTTGAGCGGGCGTTTGCGGGCTTGGCCTGGCTGATGGTGGCCCTGCACATCAGCGGGCTGTTGCCCACCGTGATCGACGGGCTGGAACAGGTGGATTTCACCATCGGCAAGGCCAAGCTCAATCTGTGGATGCTGCTCCAGGGCAGCCTCACGGTATTGCTCACGGTGCTCGGCGCCCTGTGGCTGGCGGGCAGCATCGAAACCCGGTTGATGAGCACCCCGGGGCTGGATTCCAGTCTCAAGCTGGTGTTTGCCCGGATCAGCAAGGCTTTGCTCCTGCTCCTGGCGGTGGCCATTGGCCTGCCTCTGGTGGGCATCGATCTAACCGCCCTGTCCGTGTTTGGCGGGGCCCTGGGGGTGGGCCTGGGCTTCGGGATGCAGAAGATTGCGGCTAACTATGTGTCGGGCTTCATCCTCCTGCTGGATCGTTCCATCCGCCTGGGTAATCTGATCACGGTGGGTAACGAGCGGGGCGTGGTGAGCCAGATCACCACCCGTTACACCGTGCTCAAGGGCATGACTGGCATTGAATCCATCGTTCCCAATGAAGTGCTGGTGTCTTCGGTGGTGCAGAACGAAACCTTCACGGATCCCCGCGTGCGGGTGGCGCTGGCGGTGCAGGTCAATTACGGCTGCGATCTGGAGCAGGCCATGGGCATCCTGGTGGAGGCGGCAAAGCGCCAGCCCCGGGTGCTGGCTGATCCTGCACCCGCAGCCTTCCTGGAGGCTTTTGCCGATAGTGGGATCAATCTGCAACTGGGCTTCTGGATTGGAGATCCCCATGAGGGTTCCCTGGGCATACGCTCGGCCATCAATCTGGAAATCTGGCGCCGTTTCAAGGAGGCTGGGATCGAGATCCCTTTTCCCCAGCGGGAGGTGCGCATTCTGAACGCGAGCCTTCCCATCGAGTCCGCAAACCTTAACCCATTGCACCAGGGATCAAGCACGGCGTGAAGACTGCTGCCCATAAAGCTTCCGGCGCCCGTCTGGTGCGCCGCCTCATTGTGCTCAACAAGCCCTACGGGGTGTTGTGCCAGTTCACCGGAGAACCGGGGCAGCGCACCCTGGCCGAGTGCGTGCCCATCCCCGGCGTGTATGCAGCCGGGCGCCTGGATGCGGACAGCGAAGGCTTGCTGGTGCTGACCAACGATGGCCAGCTCCAGAAGCACATCGCCGACCCGCGTCACAAGGCCCCCAAGACCTATCTGGTGCAGGTGGAGGGTGTGCCCGATGCTGCGGCCCTGGCGGCCCTGCAGGCGGGGCTGGATCTGGGGGATTTTCGTACCCAGCCCTGCCAGGCCCGGATATGTGCCGAGCCGGCCTGGCTCTGGCCGCGCAACCCGCCCATCCGCGAGCGCAAGCACATCCCCACCACCTGGCTGGAGATCGTGCTGCGGGAGGGCAAGAATCGGCAGGTGCGCCGGATGACCGCCAAGGTGGGCTATCCCACGCTACGGCTGGTGCGCGCCCAAGTGGGGGAATGGTCCCTGGAGGGCTTGCAGCCCGGTGAATGGCGCGAGGTGGAGGCGCCTGCGCTGCCTCCGGAAACGAGCCCTGGCGGGGCTCGCCGTCATGGCAGGGTGCAAACAAGTTTGTCGCAGAACAGGCATAATGCCAGCCTGAAGTCTCCACGCCATTTTGTCCGAGGAAAAACACCATGAAAAAACTGACTGCCCTGCTGGTTTCCACCGTGTTTGCCGCTTCTTCCCTGGTGGCTGCGCCTGCTTTTGCCCATTCGGCCAAGCATGGTCACAAGCACGCCAAGGCGGCCAAGGCCCATGCCAAGCATGCACCGGTGGCCCACAAGGCGCACAAGGGTCACAAGCACCACTGAATGCAGGCCTGAGACGCCCATGGGGCGTCCAGCAGCGAGGCGGGCGAGTCCCGCCTTTGTTTTGTCTGGATTTTCCCGTTCGGGGAGTTGCCATGAAATCCGCCACCACATTCAAGTCTGTTCATGCCGTCGTTCGGCTGCTGGTTTTGGGCGCGGGCCTGTGGGGATGCGCCCCGGCTTGGGCCCAGCAGCCTTTGCCCAGGGTAGAGTTGGGCGCCGGGATGTTTCGCATCGAGGCCGAAGTGGCCGCCACTCTTGAGCATCGCATGCTGGGGCTGATGCAGCGCGAGTCCATGCCCCCCCAGCACGGCATGCTGTTTCTGTTTCCCGAGGCCCAGCGCCACTGCATGTGGATGAAGAACACCCTGCTGCCCCTGTCGGTGGCGTTTCTGGATGAGCAGGGGCGCATCATCAACGTGGAAGAGATGAAGCCCCAGACCGAAGACAACCACTGCGCGGCCAAGCCAGCCCGCTTTGCGCTGGAGATGAATCAAGGCTGGTTCAAGTCCAAGGGCTTGGGCGCGGGTACGCTGATCCGGGGGGCTGAGCAGCTCCTGCCCTACGCCCGCTGAGCAGCCGCCCGCCCAAACGCATCTCCCTCCGCATCAAAGTACCAAAGCCCGTGGGCGCGACCTTAAAAGTCGCGCCCACGGGCTTTTCAGGCTGGGAGGGGCCTGC
>JAJTBM010000227.1 GCA_021286885.1 Rhodocyclales bacterium | reverse complement strand
ACGCGAGTGGCTGGAAAAGTACCTAAAGAACGACCTTGAGCGGGACGATATCTTTGCCAGATCCAGAGGATGCGAAAAACATGAATCAACTGTCAGGGGTCAAGCTCTACATGGCAGGCCTGCTCGGCACCCTGCTGGCTGGCCTGGGGCTCGCTCAGGTGCTGGAGGGCAATGCATTGATGTGGGGGCTGATGGCTGTGGGTGGCCTGGGGGGCCTGGGTTTGGGCTTGCTGGCCTTGGCTTTGAACGGTGCAGGAAGAGGGCAGCGAAATGCTGCGGTGCACGGGGTGGAGTTGGCAGCCAGTCCCCAGACTCTGGAAGAGATTGAGGCCCTGCTGATGGACTGCGCCCAGCATTTTCGCACCCAGCACGGCGCGATTCGGGAAGAGGTGGAGCGGGTACAGGGCATGTTGTCTGGAGCCATTGGGCAACTGACGTGCAGTTTTACCGGCATGCTCAAGACGAGTAGTTGCCAGCAGGAAATTGCGATCAGTCTGGCCCAGGATGAACAAGCTCATCCGGATATTCCGAGCTTTGACGAATTTGTCTCTGATACCTCCCAGGTGATGCAGCGGGTGGTGGATAGCGTGATTACCAACAGCAAGCTGGGAATGGAGCTGGTTGAACTCACAGACCGCATTTCCCAGCGGGCGGCCAATGTGGAAGGCATCCTGGGGGAGATCACCGGCATTGCCAAACAGACCAATCTGCTGGCGCTCAATGCCGCCATTGAGGCTGCGCGGGCGGGGGAGGCTGGCCGGGGCTTTGCCGTGGTGGCCGATGAGGTGCGCGATTTATCCACCCGCACCACCCAGTTCAGTCAGCAGATTTCGAGCCTGATGCGCTCCATGCGTGACAGTGTGCGCAGCACGGAAGCCGCCATTGAGCAGATGGCTTCCACCGACATGAATTTTGCATTGGAGTCCAAGCAGAAGGTCGAGCACGTCCTGATGTTCATGGACGGGGTGAACCAGAAGCGCCATGTCGCCATTCAGCGTCTGGGCGAAGAGGCACGACGCATGGATGCCGAAGTCAGTCAGGCCGTCACCTCCCTGCAGTTTCAGGACATGGTCTCCCAGCTGATTGGCCATGTGGACAAGCGCGTAGAAGCCTTGAGCAAAGTGTTGACCCAGTTCGATAAATTGGCAGAAGCCCTGCGGAGCGCAGCTGCCGGCAATCCCCGGGCCCTGGGTGAAGTGGCCCAGAGCCTGCGCGAGCAGATTGCGGAGTTGCACGAAGCCATGGAGCGTAACCCCGTGCGTCAGAAAGAGGTCTCGCACGGCGAGATCGATTTGTTCTAGCCTCAACTTAGGAAACCAAGATGGCCAAGACCGTACTTACCGTTGATGACTCTGCCTCCATCCGGCAGATGGTCTCGTTCACCCTGAAAAGCGCTGGCTATGAAATCGTGGAAGCGGTGGATGGCATGGATGGCCTGGACAAGGCCAAATCCAAAAGCTTCAATCTGGTCCTGACCGACCAGAACATGCCGCGCATGGATGGCTTGTCCCTGATCAAGTCTTTGCGGGCCATGCCCCAATACAAGAGCGTGCCCATCCTGATGCTGACCACCGAATCTTCGGATGCGATGAAGGCCCAGGGCCGGGGTGCCGGGGCTACGGGCTGGCTGGTCAAGCCCTTTGATCCTCAGAAGCTGATTGAGGTTGTCAAAAAGGTCATCGGCTGACAAAGCTGCACCCACGTGTGCATCGCAGGAGACAGGCATGGCCATTGATATGAGCCAGTTCTTCCAGGTGTTCTTCGAAGAGGCAGCGGAGCATCTGGCGAACATGGAGGCGTTGTTGCTGGCGATTGATCCGGCAGCACCCGACCCTGAAGAAGTGAACGCCCTGTTCAGGGCTGCCCACTCCATCAAAGGTTCCAGCGGTACCTTTGGTTTCCAGGACATGATGGAAGTTACCCATATTCTGGAAACCATGTTGGACAGGGTGCGCAAAGGGGAAGCCCCTCTCACCAACGATATGGTGGATGCGTCCCTGGTGGCGGGGGATGTGCTGAAGAATCTGCTGGCAGCCCATCGCGGCGAGGAAGAGGCGGATCGTGCGGCGGCGGAAGACATCTGCCACCGTCTGGAGCTGCTTTGCCAAAACCTGGATGGTGGTAACGCCCCCGCCCAGGCCACCCCCCTACCCGCTCAGGCCGTGCAGGCGCTGCCTACGGTGCACGCAGGCCGTACCGGGCATCTGATCCATTTCCCCTTGGTGGGGGGTGTGGACGAGCAGCAGCAGGTGTTGTCCCGGCTGGTGGCAGAGCTCACGGGTTTTGGTGAAGTTGAAACGGTGGAAAGCCCGGCAGGAGGCTATGGTGAGTGCCATTTGCTGGTCATCACCGGCGCGCCGGAGAGCGATCTGAAGGGCGTCCTCAGTTTTCTGCTCGACCCGGAGGTCATTCGGATCGAGGCGTGGCCTTTGCCCATGGCGGAGGAGGATGAAGGGTTCGGCCTGTTTGAGTTGCCGCCCGCTGCATCCGCTGATGCAGCCGCGCCGCCCGCTGCAGCACCTGAAGAGGCCTACGGTTTCTTTGATGTGGAAGAGGTGGATCAGCTCCTGATCCGTCAGCAGGCGGCGGAGCCCTATGGCTTCTTCCACGAACTCCCGCCCTTGCCTGATGGGCCCGAGGTGCCGGCAGCGGTGCCCGTACAGGCTGAGCCTGTACAGGAAAAGGAGAACGGTGCCTACGGTTTCTTTGTACCCTTGCCTGTGCAAGCACCCGCCGAGCCGACACCGGCAGCACCGGTGGTTCCGGTGGTCGTAGAGGCCGCCGCACCGGCGAGCAGCGCCAGCCAGCGCAAGCCGGCGGCAGCCAAACCGGCGGCAGGGGGAGATAGTGGCTCCATCCGGGTCAGTGTTGAAAAGGTGGACCAGATGATCAATCTGGTGGGCGAGCTGGTCATTACCCAGGCCATGTTGACCCAGGCGGCCAGCAACGTAGACCCGGTGGTGTTCGAGCGCCTCATCAATGGTCTTGCCCAACTGGAGCGCAATACCCGGGATTTGCAAGAGTCGGTCATGTCCATCCGGATGATGCCGATTTCGGTGGTGTTCAGCCGCTTCCCCCGCGTGGTGCGGGATCTGTCCCAAAAATTGGGCAAGCAGGTGGAGCTCAAGACCATCGGCGAAACCACCGAGATGGACAAGAGCCTGGTGGAGCGCATTACCGATCCGCTCACCCACCTGGTGCGCAATAGTCTGGATCACGGCCTCGAAACGCCCGAAAAGCGGCGGGCGGCGGGCAAGTCCGAAACCGGCACGATCACCCTCTCGGCGTATCACCAAAGCGGGAACATTGTGATCGAGGTGGGGGATGACGGTGCCGGCCTCAACCGGGGGCGCATTCTGGCCAAGGCCCGGGAGCGGGGCATGCAGGTCAGCGACACCATGACCGATCAGGAAGTCTGGCAGCTCATCATGGAGCCGGGTTTTTCCACCGCCGAGCAAATCACCGAGGTGTCGGGGCGAGGCGTGGGCATGGATGTGGTCAAGAAGAACATTTCGGCCATGGGCGGGCGCATCGAGCTGGATTCCATGGCCGGTGTGGGCACCCGGATCACCGTCCGGTTACCCCTGACCCTGGCCATTCTGGACGGCATGAGCGTGGGCGTGGGGCCGGAAACCTACATCATCCCCCTGGGTTATGTGATGGAGTCCATGCAGCCCGAGCGGGCCATGATGAAGAGCGTGTCGGGGGTTGAACGTTTGATCCAGGTGCGCGGCGAGTATCTGCCCGTAATCTGCTTGCATGAGGTGTTCCACATCCAGGGGGCGATCACCGACTGGACCAAGGGCATCATGGTGGTGCTGGAGGCCGATGGCCAGAGCGCAGCCCTGTTCATCGACCAACTGATTGGTCAGCATCAGGTGGTCATCAAGAGCCTGGAAGCCAACTATCGCCGGGTGCAGGGCATCACGGGGGCCACCATCATGGGGGATGGGCGCGTGGCCTTGATCCTGGATGTGCCTGTGCTGGTGAGTCTGGCCCGCCGCATGGTGCCTGCCTTGACGCATCATTAAAATCCCCCTGTTTTGAAGAAATGGCCGTTCTCCTGCCTGGCGGGGGGCGGCCATTTTCTTTCATGCAGAAAGCTGATTTGTCATGACTTCAGAAAAGCCCTGAAGGGCCGTAAAAGAGGCATCCCCATGAAGGAGTTACGGTCATGCTGCAGGTCAGCCATTCAGTTGTTGCCCAGGAGCCGGAAGAAACCGGCTTCACCCAAGAACTGCTCACCTTTACTTTGGGCGCGGAAGAGTACGCCATCGACATCCTCAAGGTGCAGGAAATACGCGGCTACGATGCAGTGACCAACATTGCCAACACGCCCAGTTTCATCAAGGGCGTGATCAATCTGCGGGGCACCATCGTTCCGATCGTGGACCTGCGCATCAAGTTTGCGGTGGGCGCTGCGGAATATACGCCGTTCACGGTGGTCATCATCCTCAACATTCGCGGTCGAGTGGTCGGGATGGTGGTGGATGCCGTTTCTGATGTCATCTCCCTGGGCCCCGAGCAGATTCGCCCCGCGCCGGATTTTGCTTCTTCGGTGGATACCGCCTACATCACCGGGCTGGGCGCTCTGGGCGAGCGGATGCTGATTGTGGTGGATATCGAGCGTCTGATGCTGTCCAGCGAAATGGCGCTGGTGGATGAAACCGTGCAGTAAGGCGTGCTTGCGCCAAAAGCTTCTCGCACCGTTGTCTGTAAATCGGGAAATTTCGTCATGACTATGCTGCTTGCCCCCGCGCTGCTGATTTTGCGTCCCTTGTCATTGGCTGTCCGCCTGTTACTGGTGGGGGGATGCATGCTGCTTGGCGTCGGGTTGAGTATGGGGCTCGGATATGAGTGGGGGCCCTTGTTCGGCCTGGGGCTGGCGGTTTATCTGCTGATGGGCATCCATGTGGCTTGGGGTGAGGGCGTGGAGGCGCTTCGGCGGGGCTTGGATCAGCTGGAAAACGGCCAGTGGGACAAAAGCCTGCAGGTTTCGGGGGGTGAAGGGGAGACGCTGACCCGGATGGGGCAGAGCCTGGAGCGCATTCGCAAGGGTGTGCATACCCAGATGGAAAGTGAACACGCACTGGCGGCAGAAAATCTGCGCATCCGTAACGCCCTCGACAAAACAACGACCAACATCATGCTGGCCGATAATGATGGGCGCATCGTCTATTGCAACGAGGCGGTGCTGGCCATGCTGCGCAGCGCCGAAGCCGATTTGCGCAAAGCGCTACCGAGTTTCAGCGTTCAGGGGCTGCTGGGGCGCTCGTTTGACGATTTCCACAAGAACCCGGCCCATCAACGCAATATGCTGGCCCGCCTGACCGGGGTGTATCGCACCGCCATTCAGGTCGGCGGCAGGCACTTTGGCTTGATTGCCAACCCGGTTCTTAATCCCCAGGGGCAGCGCTTGGGCACCGTGGTGGAGTGGGTGGATTGCACCCTGGAG
>JAJTBM010000226.1 GCA_021286885.1 Rhodocyclales bacterium | reverse complement strand
ACCACGCTGGCGCGGAAGGCGGCGGTGGAATAGGGGCGCACGATGCCGGTGGTGCCGAGGATGGAAATGCCCCCCAGAATGCCCAGGCGGGCGTTCAGGGTTTTTTTCGCCATTTCTTCGCCGCCGGGCACCGAGATGGTGACGGCGAGGCCGTCCCCCGCCGCCAGGATGGGCGCGCCGGCCACCCGCACGTTGTCGGTGATATTGCGCTGGGGCACCGGGTTGATGGCCGGGCCGCCCACTTCCAGGCCCAGGCCGGCCTTGGTGACGGTGCCCACGCCGGGGCCGCCGCGCAGCACGATCTGCCCGGCCGCGCCCGGCAGGCGTTCCACCAGGGCGGTGAGGTGGGCGCCGTTGGTGGCGTCCGGGTCGTCGCCCGCATCCTTGATGCTCACCGCCCGGGCCTGCTGGCCGTCGGTCCAGCCCTCGGTGATGTTAAAGCGCACCCGCTGGGTGTTGGGCAGCACGCACTCCACCTGGGGCGGCACTTCGCCATGCACCAGCCCCAGGGTGGCGGCGGCGGCCGCAGCGGCTGAGTTGGCGCCGGTGGAGAAGCCGGTGCGATTGCCCCGGTCGCGCTTGGCGTCGCCCTTGCGGACTTTTTCAACGGGGGCGGCGGGCGGGGTCTGGGCGTGTCCCATGCTCATGGTGGGTGGCTTTGCTTCAGCCACCACCAGGGTGGAGCCGCCCTTGCGGCCGGCAATGGCCACCCAGGGGGTGTCATCCAGGGTCATCAGCAGATCCTTGGATTCCGCTGCCGAGACAAAGCCCACGGGCATGCCCACGATCAGGGCCGGGCGGGCGCCTTCTTCGCGGATCAGGCGCACCACTTCGATCAGCGCCGTGGGCGCGTTGCCGATGCCCACGATGGCCCCGTCCAGCAGGCCCAGCCGGTGGGCCTTGCGCATGGCCTGCACGGCGCGGGTGGTATCTTCGGCCTGGGCGGCGGCGATCACGTCCGGGTCGGAAATGAACTGGTGGGTGCTGATGCCGAAGTGGGCCAGCCGGGGCTTGGAAAGCCCCACGCAGATCATCTCCACATCGGCCACCACGGGGGTGTTGCCCGCCAGAATGCGTGCTAGCCCGGCCTGCATGGCCCGGGGGTGAAAGCGGGTGAGGCCGTTGAACTCGAAGTCGGCGTTGGCGTGGATCATGCGCCGCACCAGGGGCCATTGCTCGGCCGTGTAGGCGTGGGGGCCGGCTTCCTGGTCGATGATGGCAAACGAATCATGCTCAATCGCCCGTCCGGCGGCGGTGAGTTGCTCGGTGACGGTGTTGCCTTGGGGATGCAGGGTCGCGGTGCTCATGGTTCAGGCGGGCGTGGTTGCGGCGTGGGGGTGATCGTGGTCATGACCGTGGCAGGGGCCGTGATCGTGGCCGCAGTGGTGGGCGGCGTGGCCGTGGATATGGCCGTGGCTATGGTCGTGTCCGTGGTCGTGGTGTTCAGGGTGGCCGTGTTCATCCCCGTGCACATGGGTGTGGCTGTGGTCGTGCAGATGCTCGGCCTCGGCGGCGAGGCGGTATTTGCAGCCGTCGCACTCCAGCAGGGCGGCGTCGGCGTCTTCTCCGGCGCCCACCCGGCTATCCAGCAGGCGGAAGATGCCCGGATCAAAGCCGAAGTGGCTGCCCAGGGCAAAGCTCACCTGGGGGTATTGCTGGCGCAGGCGCTCCACCTGGGCCTTGATGCGCTCCATCAGCACGCCGGTGAAGAGATACACCGGCACGATGCAGATCTGCCCCATGCCCAGGCGCACATGGCGCTGCACCACGCTTTCCAGGCGCGGCCAGGTGATGCTGGTGAAGGCCAGATCCACCAAGTCGTGATGGTTGTCTTCGAACACCCAGCGGGCCATTTTGGCCAGTTCGCCATTGGCGCCCGCGTCGGAAGAGCCGCGCCCCAGCAGCACCACGCCGGTGGTGCGCGGGTCGGGCATGGCGAGGGATTTCATCAGCCGGTCCAGCTGGCCTTGCAGCACGCCCAGAATCTCGCGCCCCATGCCCAGGTGGCGGGTGCAGCTGAACGCCACGCCCGGGTGACGCTGGCGGGCGCGCTCGATGGCGGCGGGCAGCTCCATCTTCACATGGCCGGCGGCGTTGAGGATGAAGGGAATCACCTTGACTTGGGATGCCCCCCGGGCGGCCCGGTCCAGGCCCTCGTCGAGCAGCACTTCGGCGTGTTCGATGAAGCACACTTCAATGCGCCAAGTGGGGTGCTGCTCGCGCCATTGGGCAGCGAAATGGAGGATTTCCTTGTTGCCGTCCCGGTTACGGGAACCGTGGCCGACCAGGAGGATGGCGGTGTCGTTCATGGGGTGTCCTCGGAGGGGGCGGGGGGCGCGCTGGCCTTGCGGAAGCGGTGGCTAAAGCTGGGGTCGTAGAGCTTGGAGCGGGCCAGCTCGGGCCAGTCGGCCGCGCCCAGGGTGGGGCTGGCGATGATCATGGCCTGGCTGCCCACTTTCTCGGCCTGGCAGCGTTGCTTGATGTCGGCGAGGGTGCCGCGAATGATCTTTTCTTGGCCGGGCCAGCTGGCTTTCTGCACCACCACAATCGGCGCATCCTCGGCCCAGCCGGCGGCGCGCAGGGCGTCTTGCACCTTGTGCAGCAGGGTGATCGACAAAAAGATGCACAGGGTGCTGCGGTGGGCGGCCAGGGCTTCCAGTTCTTCACCGGGGGGCATGGGCGTGCGCCCCGCCACCCGGGTCAGGATCACGGTCTGGGTGACTTCCGGCAAGGTCAGCGACTCGCCCGCCGCCGCCGCCGAGGCGAAGGCCGACGAGACCCCCGGCACCACGGCCCATTCGATGCCGGCAGCGGTGAGGGGGCGGGTGACTTCGATCAGCGCCCCGTAGAGGCCCGGATCGCCGGTTTGCAGGCGCACCACCGTGTCGTGACGGGCGCACTGCTCGGCCAGCCAGGCGCTCATCTCCTCCAGGGTCATGTCCTTGGAGTCCCGAATCTCGCAGCCGGCGGGCGCATAGGCCGTGGCGGCCTGATCCACCAAAGAGCCGGCAAACAGAATTGCCCCGGCCCGGGCCAGCAGGCGCTGGCCCTTCACGGTGAGCAGCTCCGGGTCGCCGGGGCCGGCGCCCACAAACCAAACCTTGCCGGGCATCGCTTAAACCGCCCGGGCAGTGAAGCAATAACGCACGGCGGCCAGATCCCGGCCCTTGTGCACCAGATGCAGCACGGCCAGGGTGAGCAGGGGCTCGGCCATCACCACGGGGATGTAGCTGGCGGTAAACGCGACCCAGGCAGAGAAGGGCGTGGCCACTTCACCGATGGAGAGCCAGAAGCCCACCATGGCGGTCACGCCGCTGTAGAACACCGCATCCCGCTTAAGAATGGCCGCCACGCTCGGCAGCTTGCCGGCCGCATCGCCCTGGAGCTTGTGCACCAGCATCAGGGGCAGGGCCAGGGAGAGGAAATTCACGCCCAGGTGCAGCAGGTCGGCGGGTTCAAACACCAGCCCCTGAAGCAGCAGGCCCAGGCCGAAGCCGAGCAGGGTGGGGGTGAAGCCCAGACTCAGGTAAATCGCCATGGCGCCCAGAAAGTGCAGCTCGGAGGGGCCCACCGGCATGTGGAAGGATTGCATGAACAGGGTGAAGAACACCCCGGCGATCAGGCTTTTGAGGATCAGTTGCGGCTGCTGGACGATGCGCTTGGCCTGGCTGCCCACCACGCCCAAGGCGACGGCGTTGGCGGCGAGAATTTTGGCACTGGCGATATACCCCGGTTCGATGTGCATTGCTGGCGACTCCATGAAAAGTGGATACGGCGCAGCAAGGCTTGGGGTGCACGACGAGACAACCAGACGGAGGCGTATGGCGCCGAAAGACAAAAACCGTGTTCAGGCCACACCCAGGCAAAGCCCAGAAACAGCAATAGCCAATACACGGAATCCACGGCACAGGAACGGGAATACCCCATCGGTTGGCACTCCCCACACCCCGGGGCCCTACCACACCACAAAATCACAGGCCGGTCTTCTGGCTTGCCTTCAACCTCAACCACCCAACCTTCCCGGACAAATGCCCAGTGGCGTAGGGGTGGCCTCGTCAGGCTCACAGCAGCGGGGGCTGCGCCGGAATGCTCTGGGGCCAAACGCCCCGGATGTCACCGGACTTCCCGTTTCATCATCCCCGTGGAATCCGGGGATGACACCTGTAACGGCGCGAAGTGTATAGGTATGCACCGGGGTGGTGCAAGGGGGGCATGCCCCTGTCGATTTGCCGCCCTAAAGCCAGAAGGCTCATGAAGTGGGCGATTTGCGCGGAATTTGCTCGCGTCTTGGCGCCCTGGCGACCATCAATGATGGGCTGTGGGCGGCAGGGGAAAAGCTTATGGGGGTGTCTGGGGGGATTGGACCACTACAGATCCGATGGTCATGGTTCAGCGGACCCAGCGACGGGCGTCCTTCAAAAGCAGCAGCAATTGCTGTTCGCGCAGCGGTGAGGCAATGAACCCGAACCGGGTATAGAACCTCGCTGCTTCTTCATCGATGGGGTGGGTCAGCATGGCACGGATGCCAGCCTGCTCGGCAATCAGCATCGTACGGCGAATCGAGTCCTGTAGCAGGCCAAAGCCTATACCTCGCCCCTGATCGTGAATTGATACTGCCAGCCTCGCCAGGATCACCACTGGCAAAGGGAACCGCCCCATTCCCTTGCGGATGCGCTCCGGCGCCTCCAGTGTGTCAACTTGACCCACGGTCAGGCTGAAGTAGCCCGCCACGCGGCCATCGTCCTCGGCAACGACGAAGGTCTTAGCCGAGCCACTGCCCTGTGCCTGGCGGGCGTGGCGCAACAGCCAGTCATTCAGCGCGGGCTTGCCGCAATCAAAACCCTCCAGCCGATGCTGCGCGGCCAGAGGCTCCGGTGCGTGCAACGTCACTTCGTATCCCAGGGCGCCTTGCGGGCAAACAGATCACGCAAACCTTCATTGGTCTGTTCGGGGCGATCCAGCAGATCCATCAGGGCCTGGTACTGGCTACCCGAGACCATGAACAACCGCTGATCGAGCAGGGTCTGCTCGGCGGCCAGGCACGCGCTGTCGAGGATGAAGTCGGTCAGCGATTTGTGGGCCACCTCGGCGGCACGGCGCAGCACCGCCTCCTGTTCGGGGGTAGCGCGCAGCCCAAGTCGGGCAGAACGGGCGGAAGGCGACGATGCAACGGCAGTCATGGCAGCACCTCTTTTGTTAGATCAACTGCCGCAATGTTAGTACAAGTGACGCACGCCGTCTAGTTGTGCTGGTGACTGGTGGCCTTGGTTGACGATGAACTGGCGTGCGTAAGTTGTTGATTTCGCTAAACCTGCATCTGCGCCTACCCGCAGAATAAACGGAGAATAGAGACGGCTCTGGCGGGGAAAGTGGCCGATTTCAGGCATTTCGGCGGTTGGTCACCCGCAGCACAGATTGCCGGAACCCCGCGTGGCGCGGTGATTTCGGGCAAGAAAAAGGGCCCGGAGATTATCC
>JAJTBM010000225.1 GCA_021286885.1 Rhodocyclales bacterium | reverse complement strand
CGTGGCTTTCCGTCCTGCCCCAGCCTGCCTAGAAGCAGGTTTTTTTGTGGCTGCGCAGGCCTCGGCCACCCCCGCTAAGGGGTTGGGGCCCGAGCCCGGACACGCGTTCCGATTTTTCCCCCTGCTTCATGGCGCCACTCATGCTGAAGATCCATAACACCCTGTCCCGCAAGAAGGAGCAATTCACCCCCATTGAGCCCGGCAAGGTCCGCATGTATGTATGCGGGATGACGGTGTATGACTACTGTCACTTGGGTCATGCGCGGGTGATGGTGGTGTTCGACATGGTGGCTCGCTGGCTGCGTGCGAGCGGCTACGACGTGACCTACGTGCGCAACATCACCGACATCGACGACAAGAGCATCAAGCGTGCCCAGGAAAACGGCGAAAGTATCCGTGCCCTGACCGACCGCTTCATCGCCGCGATGCACGAAGACGCCGACGCCCTGGGCGTGCTGCGCCCCAACCACGAGCCCCGCGCCACCGAGTACGTGCAGCCCATGCAAAAGCTGATCGACCGGCTGTTCGAGCGTGGCCTGGCCTACAAGGCCGCCAATGGCGATGTGTGCTACGCAGTGCGCAAATTCGAAGGCTACGGCAAGCTCTCCGGCAAGTCCCTGGACGAACTGCGCGCAGGCGAGCGGGTCGAGGTGGCCGGCGGCAAGCAGGATCCCCTGGATTTCGTGCTCTGGAAGCACTCCCGCCCCGAAGAGCCCGCCGAAGTGAAGTGGGAATACCACCTGGGCCAGGGCCGGCCCGGCTGGCACATCGAATGCTCGGCCATGAGCTCCGAGCTGCTGGGCAAGCAGTTCGACATTCACGGCGGCGGCGCGGATCTGCAATTCCCCCACCACGAAAACGAAATTGCCCAGAGCGAAGGCGCCCACCAGTGCAGCTTTGTTAACTACTGGATGCACAACGGTTTCGTGCGGGTCGATGATGAAAAGATGTCCAAGAGCCTGGGCAACTTCTTCACCATCCGCGACGTGCTCAAGGATTACGCCCCCGAAGTGGTGCGTTTCTTCATCCTGCGCGCCCACTACCGCAGCCCCCTTAACTACTCCGACGCCCATCTGGCCGACGCCCGCCAGGCCCTGACCCGGCTCTACACCACCCTGCGCAACGTGGCCCCGGCGGCCGATTTTGTGCTGGACTGGAACGAGCCCCAGGCCGCCCGCTTCCAGGCCGCCATGGACGACGACTTCAACACCGCCGAAGCCCTGTCGGTGCTGTTCGACCTGGCCAACGAAGCCAACCGCAGCCAATCCGCCACCGCCGCCGCCCAACTCAAGGCCCTGGCCGGTGTGCTGGGCCTGCTGGAGCAGGACGCCCAAGCCTTCCTGCAAGGCGGCTCCGAGGCCGGCAGTGATGAAACCGCCGCCATCGAAGCCCGTATCGCCGCCCGCATCGCCGCCAAGAAAGCACGCAACTTCGCCGAAGCCGACCGCATCCGCGCCGAACTCCTGGCCGAAGGCATCGCCCTCGAAGACACCGCCCAGGGGACGATCTGGCGTAAGGCTTGATGTAAGCTCAGAAGCTGCATCCGGCCCGGGTCAGTTTTGATTCGGGCCTGAAAGCCCCCGGCCTCACACGTGGTTTACGTGTGAGGCCGGGGGCTTTTTGTTGGGTGTAACCCCTGGAGCTGCTGTTATCCCTTTCTGCCCCCGGGTTCCCTCACCGCTCCGTCAGCGCCCGAGTCTTGGCGCGTAGGATGGGTTTGAGCAGGTAGTCGAGGAGGGATTTCTTGCCGGTGAGGATGTCCACCTCGGCCACCATGCCGGGGCTGATGGGGAGGCGGGCGTCGCCGATGTGATTTTGGCGGGTGCGGACACGGATCAGGTAGTAGGCGCCGCCCTTGTCGTCGCTGCCGGCTTCGCTGCCGATTTGTTCGAGGGTGGCTTCCAGGCCGCCGTAGATGGAGAAATCATAGGCGGTGAATTTCACCAGCACCGGCTGGCCCGGGCGGAGGAAGGCCACGTCGCGGGCCTGGACGCGGGCTTCGAGCAGCATGGCTTCGTCGCTGGGGATGATTTCGACCACTTCCTTGCCCGGCTCGATGGCGCTGCCGGGGCTGCCGGCCATGATGCGCTTGACGGTGCCATGGGTGGGGGCCTTGATTTCGCGCAGGTTCTGGGGCGGCGCGGCGGTGTCGCCCGGGGTGGCGGGGGGCGCGAGTTTGGCGGTGAGTTCGGCCAGTTCGGCCTTGGCCTGGTTGCGCAGGTTTTGTTCGACTTCGTCGATCCGGCGCTGGGCTTCGCTGATGGCGGCCTGGATGCGGGGGAGCTGGGCGTTGGCGGCGTCTTTCTCGCCTTGGTAGCGGCTCATTTCCCGTTCGAAGCGCAGCAGTTCGGATTCGTTCATGCTGCCGCTACGCACTTGGCTGCGGGCGTTTTCCAGTTCCCGGGTGGCGTTGGTGTAGTGCTGGTTCACCTGATCCCGGCGGGCGGTGGCTTCGCCCAGTTCCATGCGGCGCAGGGAAAGCTGCTGGCGGGCCACGTTCAGGGCGGAGCCGATTTCCTGGCGCTTGGCTTCAAAGGCTTGGCGTTCTTGTTCCACCGCCTCGGGGGCGTCTTTCTGAACTTCGGGGGCGACGCTGAAGGGTTTGCCGCTGGCAAGGGCATTGAGCCGGGCAAGGCGGGCCTGGAGGGCGGCTTGCTGGCCCCGATTCTCTTTGAGGGCGGCGGTAAATCGCGCCTGATCCAGCACCAGCAGCACATCGCCGGCCTTTACGCTTTGGCCTTCCTGCACTTTTACATCCACCAGGGCACCCCCGTCGGGGTTACTGATGAGTTGAGGTTGATGGGAAGGCACCACCTTGCCTTCGGCCCGGGTTACTTCATCCAGTTGGGTGAGGGCTGACCACAGCACGAACACCAGCACCACAAAGGCGCTGAGCCAGATGATGAGGCGCCCGGCCCGCAGGCGTTGTTCGGCGTCTTCCCATTCGGCGCTGGGAGCCGGGGTGAAATCGGTGGGGCGGCTGCCCCCGTCCAGGAGCCGGTCCACCCCGCCCGCGAGGCGCTTGACCAGGGTTTGATCCAGGTGGTGGAGGGCTTGCAGTACGTTCTTGAGCGGGTTCTGCATGGCGTTTTATTCCTCCCGGGCGAGGCCATCCCGCTGGAGGGCGGCCAGGATTTCGTGCTTGGGGCCATCACCGATGATGCGTCCCCGATCCATCAGGATCACCCGATCCACCAGGGCCAGGAGGGCCGGGCTGTGGCTGTTGATGATGAGGGTCTTGGTGCCGAGAATTTGCTGCAGCCCCTGGGCCAGGTGTTGTTCGCTGGCCGGGTCGAGGGCGCTGGTGGCGTCGTCCAGCAGGATCACCGGGGCGTCCTTGATGAGGGCCCGGGCCAGCCCCACGCTCTGGCGCTGGCTGGTGGACAGGCGCTCGCCCCGTTCGCCCAGCTGCATCCCGTAGCCTTCCGGGTGCAGGTCTGAGAACTGGCGCACGCCGGCGATTTCGGCGGCGGTGAGCAGGCTCGCGTCGTCGGCCCAGGGGGCGCCCATCATCAGGTTGTCCCGCAGGCTGGCGTGGAAGAGTTGGGGCTCCTGGCCCGCGTAGGCCAGGTTGCGGCGCAGGAACTGGGGGTCTATCTGGCGGCTATCCACCCCGTCCAGGGCGATGGAGCCGGCGGAAGGGGTGTTGAGGCCCAGCAGCAGCTTCATCAGGGTGGTCTTGCCCGAGCCGCCGGGGCCGAGCAGGGCGATCCGTTCGCCGGGCTTGATGTGCAGATTGAGCCCGTGCAGGGTGGTCTGGATCTGGCCTGGGTAGAGGAAGCTCAGGTCGCGTAGATCGATCTGGCCCTGGAGCCGGTCCCGCTGGAAGTAGGGGCTGCCTTCGATGCGCTCGCTGGGCTGCTGCATGTGATGTTCCAGCTGGGCCAGGGTCTGGCGGGCCTGGAGGTAGGGCTGGATCAGGGCGGCGAGCTGGCTGAAAGGCGCCATGGCCCGCCCGGCCAGCAGAGTGGCGGCGACAATGGCGCCCAGGCTCATGCGGTTGTCGGCCAGTTCATACACCCCCAGGATGATGACCAGCACGCACACCAGTTGCTGCAGGGCGAATACCGCGTTGCCGGTGCCAGCCCCGATCAGGCGCAGGCGGGCGGCCTGCTGGGCGATGAACAGGGTGCTGCGTTCCCACAGGCGCTGTACCTGGCCTTCGGCCCCCAACTGCTTGAGGCTGGGCAGGGCGTTGAGGCTTTCGTGGAGCTGGGCGGCGCGCTGGAGCTGGGCCTGGTATTGCTGCTCGGCCATGGGCTGCATGCGCCGCTTGGCCACCGCTCCAATCAGCAGGGCCAGCAGCATTCCGGCCAGAGGTGGGAGCAGCAGCCAGGGCGAAATCCAGATCAGGCTGAGCAGATAGAGCCCGATGAAGGGCAGATCCACCAGCCCGGCCACCGTGGCGGCGGCCATGAATTCCCGCAGTTGCTCGAAGCCCTGGAGCCGGGCATTGAGCAGCCCGATTTGGCCCGGCAGGGCATCCAGGCGCAGGCCCAGGGTTTTTTCCATGAGGCGGGCGGAGATTTCCAGATCCATCCGGCGGGCTACCCCGTCGATGATGTAGGCCCGCACGGTGCGCAGCGCAAAATCGAAGCCCAGGATCAGCACCACCCCGAGGGCCAGCATCCACAAGGTGTCGAAGGCCAGGTTGGGCAGTACCCGGTCGTACACCGCCATGCTGAACAGGGGCAGGGCGAGGGCGAACAGGTTGATCATCAGGGCGGCCAGAAGGGTGTCCCAATACACGCGCCAGTGTTCCTGCACGCTGCTCCAGAACCAATGGCCCCGGGGGCGGTTGGGCAGGTCGGCGGCCTGGCGCTGGGCCTGGGGCTGGATGAAGCACACCAGCCCGGTGTAGAGCCGTTCGAGTTCTTCGGTTTCCAGCTCGCACACGGCGCCCCCGGCTTCGGGGAACGCCACCTTGACGCCCCCGTCGTGGCGCTTGGCATAGAGCACGCAAGCCCGCTCATCCTTGAGGATCAGCAGGGCCGGCAGGAGGCGTGGGTTCAGCTGCGCCAGGGGCTGGCGCACGGTGCGTGCATGCAGCCCCGCCCGCTGGGCGCAACGGGCCAGCAGGCTGGGGGTCAGGCGCTGTCCCTCCAGGGGCAGGCCTGCCAACAGGGCGGTGCGCTCCGGGTTGTGTCCGTGGTAGCGGGCGATCAGCTGGAGCGCATCCAGCAAGGGGTCGTCCTGGATGTCAGGACCATCGGGGTTCCAGCCCGATGCTTTGCCGCTCAGGCTCTTCGGGTCGTTGATGGGCACGTTCTTCCTCGTCGATGAAAAGCCCTGAGCGCCAGGGCCGGTGACTGTTGACGGGAATAACGGTGTGCTAAAGGGGAACTTGAGCCTTGAGGCGGAAAATTTTGCCGGGGGCGGCAAAAAAGGCCGGGTCGGGAACTGTGGAGGACTGTTGCGTAGCCAGAGAGCAATGGCGTACTTGACTTAATGGGTAAATTTTATGCTTTATGATTCAAT
>JAJTBM010000224.1 GCA_021286885.1 Rhodocyclales bacterium | reverse complement strand
GGCAGTTTCCGGGAAGATTTGTACTACCGGCTCAACGGGCTGTGCATCAACCTGCCTTCCCTGCGCGAGCGCAGCGACATCGAAAGCCTGATCGACAAGCTGCTGCGCGAAGAGGCCGGCCCCAACCGCCAGGTGGAAGTCTCCCGCAAGGTGATGGATGCCTTCATGCGCTACCGCTGGCCGGGCAACATCCGCCAGCTCAACAACGTCATCAAGGTCGCCATTGCCCTCCTGGACGACGACGAAACCCTGATTGAAACCTGGCACTTGCCCGACGACATCTTCGAAGAAATCGGCCAGATGGAAGGCAGCATGGCCGCTGAACTGCCGCCCCAGACGCGCAGCTCCGCGCCCAATCTGCCCGCCTCGGCGGTGGTGAATGATCCGGCTTCCGGCCCCGGCTTCTGCCGGCTTGAGGAAATCGAGCGGGACATGATCCAGCGCACCCTCGAAGCCGAAAAGGGCAACATCTCCGCCGCCGCCCGCCGGCTCGGCATCAGCCGCAACACCCTGTACCGCAAGCTGGGCCGCTTCTGAGCGCCCGCCTGCAGCCCGCAGGCATCCCCCCTCACCCCCGGCCCCTCTCCCTCAGGGAGAGGGGCCGGGGGTGAGGGTTCTGGGGTGAGCGCTCGCAGGCCCACCCAGCCTTTTTGCCTAGGCGGTATCCCCGCCGTGCTGTTCTCCCGCGCTCCCGCTACACGGCCTGCCCGGCTGCGTAGCCCGAGGCCCAGGCCCACTGGAAGTTGTAGCCGCCCAGGTGGCCGGTCACGTCCACCACTTCTCCGATGAAATACAGTCCCGGCTGATCCCGAGCCTCCAGGGTCTTGGACGACAGGGCGCGGGTATCCACCCCGCCCAGCGTCACCTCGGCCTTGGCATAGCCCTGGGTGCCGTTGGGGGTGATGGCCCAGTTGGCCAGTTGGGCAGCGATCTGCTCCAGCTGCTTGGGCGAGAGTTGGTTCACCGGGCTGTTCCAGCCCCGTTGTTCGCACCAGGCATGGGTGAAGCGGCGCGGCAGGCGTTCGGCCAGCAGGTTGCTGAGCAGGGCCTTGCTGCGGGCATGCGCACTCAGCCAGGCGCCCACGTCTTCGTTGGGGAAGAGGTTGATATGCACCTGGCTGCCCCCGTCCTTGTCCCCGTAATCCCGCGCCTGCCAATAGGACGACACCTGCAGGATCACCGGCCCTGAGAGGCCCCGGTGGGTGAACAGCAGATTCTCCCGGAAGCGCCCGGTGCCGCATTCGGCCACCGCATCAAAGGCTGTGCCCGCCAGCTCCTTGTAAATATCCAGTTCTTCAGGAGGCAAGGTCAGGGGCACCAGGGCGGGCTTGGGCGCGATCACCGGGATGTGGAACTGGGCGGCGATCCGGTAGCCCAGGGGCGTTGCGCCAATCTTCGGGATGGAGAGCCCCCCGGTGGCAATCACCAGATTCGTGCACGAAAACTCGCCCATACTGGTTTCCAGCCGGTAGCGTTCGCCCCCGGCCGCATCTGCTGCACCGGCCTCGCCGGGCACAACCGCCTTCAGTTCGCAGGGCATGGCCCAGCTGACGTGGCCGTCCTCGCAGCCCTGGCGCAGCATGTCGATGATGTCCTGGGCGGATTCGTCGCAGAACAGCTGCCCATGCTCCCGCTCGTGGTAGGCGATGCCGTGGTGTTCGACCCGCTCGATGAAGTCACCCGGGCCGAAGCGGGCGAGGGCCGAGCGGCAGAAATGGGGGTTGCGCGACAGGTAATGGCCCATCGTCACCTCCCGGTTGGTGAAGTTGCAGCGTCCACCGCCGGAAATCCGGATTTTTTCGGCCAGCTTGGGCGCGTGGTCCAGGATCAGCACCCGGCGCCCCCGCTGGCCGGCTTCGGCGGCACACATCATGCCGGACGCGCCTGCGCCGATCACGATCACATCAAAGTGGCGGGTGGGAAAATGGGGGATCATGGACTTCTCCGGGGCGCGCTTAGGCACCCAGCAATAAACGGCCCGGGAGCATAGAGCCTAACGCAGCTTTGGGCAAACGCCGACACCTGCTAGGCTTGCCGACGATCTGAATCGGGTCCCCCAAGAGCCCGAGCATGAAAATTCCCTGGGAGTGCGAGATGGATACCCACAAAAATACCCAAGAACAATCAACGCCCCAGACCCCGCAGCCCTCCCGCCCGCCCCGGGTGCTGCTCACCCGCTGGAAGCGCCCGGCTGCGTGGCTGGCTGGGGGGCTGGTGCTGGTGGGCGGCCTGGGCTTTGGCGCCGTGCCCCTGCTGCGCGGCGTGGTCGAAACCCAGTTGGCGAGCGCCCTGCATCGGCCCGTCAGCATCGGCAGCCTGGCCTTCAATCCCTACACCCTGAACCTGACCGTACGCGAACTGCGGGTGCTGGAACCCCAGGGCCAGACCGAAGCCCTGGGCTTCGATGCGCTCGAAGTGAATCTGGAAGCTGAATCCCTGCTGCGCGGCGGCGTGGTGCTGGAGCACCTGAGCCTGCAGGGCCCCCGGCTGCATTTTGTGCGCCAGAGCGATGGGCGCTACAACTGGTCTGATCTGATCGACGAAATCCTCAACAAGCCCGACGATGGCAGCAAGAGCAGCTTTGCGCTCCACAACATCCGTATCCAGGGGGGCGCCCTCAGTTTTGAAGACCAGCCCGCCGGGCGCACCCACCAGATCACCGGCCTCGAGCTGGGCCTGCCCTTTGTATCGAATTTGCCCTCGTGGGTGGATAGTTTTGTGGAGCCGCGCCTGAGCCTCGCCTTCAACGGCAATCCCATCGTGCTCCAGGCCCAGGCCAAGCCCTTTGCCAGCGGGCGTCCGGCCCGGCTCCATCTGGATTTGCAAGGTCTGCCCCTGGCTGATTATTTGGGCTATCTGCCCTTCAAGCCGGCCTTTGAGCTGGCGGATGGACGGTTCTCCTTGCAATTGGATCTGGATTTTGCCCAGCCCGAAGGTCAAACGCCCCAGATCCAGCTTCAGGGGGCCGTGGAGTTGACCCGGCTGGATCTGCGCCACCCGGGCGGCAAGCCCGCCCTGGCCTGGGAGGCGCTGCATCTGGGGCTGGCGGATGTGCGCCCCCTGGATCGAAAGCTGGCCTTTTCCCGGCTGGAAATTCGCCAGCCCGAGCTGCATGTGGCACGCGATAAACACGGGCGTCTGAGCCTGCGCGATCTGCTCCCGCCCCCGGCCAAGGAGGCCCCCGCCGCACCTGCGTCCCAGGCCTCCGCCCAGCCCCAGCCCCAGCCCCTGGCCCTGAGTCTGGCCGCGTTTGAGCTGAGCGGTGGGCGCGTTCATTGGCAGGACGCCCAGCCCACTGGTGGTTTTGCCACCCAGATTCAGGATCTGGACTTGAGCCTCAAGGATGTGTCCCTCGCCGGCAAAACGCCCGCCCAGGTGGCCCTCAGCCTCAAGAACGAACACGGCGCCCGGGTGGAGCACACGGGGCAATTCACCCTGGCGCCCCTCGCCGCCGAAGGCCAGCTGAAGCTGGCGGGCGTCCGTCTGCCCGACTACCGGGCCTATTACGGCCCTGCCGCACCCCAGGCTGATCTGGCCTCCGGGGTGCTCGGTGGTGAGTTGAATTACCACTACACCGGCGAAGGCCCTGAAGCCGGCGTCAAGCTGGCCAACACCCGCCTGGATCTGGAAAACCTGCTCCTGCGCCTGCGGGGCGAGCCCCAGCCCCTGCTCAAGCTTGCCCGCCTGGGGGTGGAGGGCGTGCAGCTGGATAGCCGCCTGCATCAGGTGCAGGTGGGCGCCCTCAAGGGCCAGGACAGCCAGATTGTGCTGCGCCGGCTGGCTGATGGCAGCCTCCAGTGGCAAAAGCTGATGCCTCCGCCGGCCCCTGAGGCTGCACCCAAGGCCGCAGCTAAACCAGCCGCTAAACCTGCAGCCAAACCCGCCGCAGCCCCCGCCTGGCAACTGGCCCTCGACAAGCTCCAGCTGGATAACTGGGCGATCCGGGTCGAAGATGCCACCCTCAACCCGCCCATGGTGCTCCATGTGGCGCCCCTGGCCCTGCAGGGGGACGGCTTATCCACCCGGCCCGGCACCCAGGCCCGGGTACGGCTCCAGACCGGGGTTAACCAGCGCGGGCGCCTCGGGGTGAGCGGCACGCTGGCCCTGGCCCCCTTCAAGGCCGGGCTGGATCTGGATCTGAAGCAAGTGGATATCACCATGCTCCAGCCCTACGTGACCGAGCAGCTCAAGGTGGCCATCACCCGGGGCATGGTTACGTCCCGCAGCCGGCTGGAGCTGGCCGAGCAGGGCGGGCAGATGAAGGGCCGCTTCCGGGGCAATCTGACCCTGGGGGATTTTGCTTCGGTGGACAAGCTGAATGCCGCCGACTTCCTCAAGTGGAAATCCCTCTACTTTGGCGGGCTGGATATTCAGCTGGCGCCCCTAGCGGTGGGGGTGGATGAAATCGCCCTGAGCGACTTTTACACCCGCCTGATCCTGAGCGCCGATGGCAGCCTCAACCTGCGCGACATCCAGGTGCAGAAAGAGGTGCCCGCGCCTGTGCCTGCATCCCCATCGGCCCCGGCCAACGTCGCCCCGCCTGCGGCGCCGCTGCCCCTGCGCATTGGCCGGATCACCCTCCAGGGGGGCAACATCGCCTATAGCGACCGCTTTGTCCGCCCCAACTACGATGCCAACCTCACCGGCATGGGCGGGCGCCTCACCGGCCTCTCGTCCGACCCCAACACCATCGCCGAGCTGGATTTGCGCGGGCGGGTGGATGGCAGCGCCCCGGTGGAAGTCACCGGCCGCCTCAACCCCTTCCGCCAGGATCGGGCCTTGGACATCCTCGCCAGCGTCAAGGATTTCGAGCTCTCCGGCGTGTCGCCCTATTCGGGCAAGTACGTGGGCTATGGGATCGACAAGGGCAAGCTCTCCGCCCGCCTCAACTACACAATCGAAGACCGCAAACTGCGCGCCACCAACCAGGTGTTCATCGACCAGCTGACCTTCGGCGACCCGGTGGACAGCCCCGATGCCCTCAAGCTGCCGGTGCGCCTGGCGGTGTCTTTGCTCAAGAACAGCAAGGGTGAGATCGACCTCAACCTCCCCGTGAGCGGCACCCTGGACGATCCCCAATTCAGCATCGGCGGGCTGGTCTGGAAAGTGGTGGTGAATCTGGTGGAAAAGGCCATCACCTCGCCCTTTGCGCTGCTGGGCTCCATGCTCGGCGGGCAGGCCGAAGAACTGGCCTGGCTCGACTTCCAGCCCGGCTTTGCGCGCCTCGATCCGGTGGCCGAAGACAAGCTCAAGGCCATCGCCCGGGCCATGGGCGAGAAGCCCCAGCTCAAACTTGAAATCAGCGCCCGCATCGACCCCGCCCAAGACCCGGACGGCCTCAAGCGCGCTCTCATGCTTGCCCGCGTTGAGGCCCTCAAGGTGCAGGACATGGCCCGCAAGGGCGAAACCGCCGGCGCTGATGGGGTGCAGATCAGCCCCGCCGAATACCCGGCCCTGCTGGCCCAGGTCTACAAAGACGCC
>JAJTBM010000223.1 GCA_021286885.1 Rhodocyclales bacterium | reverse complement strand
CGCGTCAAGGCAGCTGATCGTGTGCGTGTCGTGAAGATGCCGGTTGAAAAACAGGATTGAAAATTGCATCGCCGCTCCGGGGAGGGGCGGCGGCACTGAGAATACGGGGAGGTACCTTGCTTAGCTTGTCCCACTTTCTGATTCTGGGCGCGATCTTGTTCGCGATCAGCATCGTCGGCATCTTCCTCAACAGGAAGAACCTGATCGTCCTTCTGATGGCCATCGAGCTGATGCTCCTGTCCGTCAACATGAACTTCGTGGCCTTTTCCCGCTACATGCAGGACCCGAACGGGCAACTGTTCGTGTTCTTCATCCTGGCGGTGGCGGCCGCCGAGGCAGCTGTGGGCCTGGCCATCCTGGTCCTGCTGTTCCGCAATCTGAAGACCATCCACGTGGATGACCTGGATAGTCTGAAGGGCTGATGAACATGGAAATGCAGAAACTTTACTTGCTCGTGGCCCTGGCCCCCCTGTTCGGGGCGGCGGTGGCCGGTCTGTTGTGCCGGGTGATTCCGCGCTGGCTGGGCCATACGGTGACCATTGCCGGGGTGGCGGTGTCCTTCATCGGTTCCGTGCTGGTGTTCCAGGACGTGATGGCCGGCAACACCTTCAATGGTCCCGTCTATACCTGGATGACCACCGGCGACTACAGCTTCCATGTGGGCTTCCTGATCGATTCGCTCACCGCCACCATGATGCTGGTGGTGACTTTCGTGTCCCTGATGGTGCACATCTACACCATTGGCTACATGCATGAGGATCCCGGTTATAACCGTTTCTTCAGCTACATCTCGTTGTTCACCTTCTCCATGCTGATGCTGGTGATGAGCAACAACTTCATGCAGCTCTTCTTCGGCTGGGAAGCCGTGGGCCTCGTTTCCTACCTGCTGATCGGTTTCTGGTACACCCGTCCCACCGCCATCTTTGCCAACATGAAGGCCTTCCTGGTGAACCGGGTGGGTGACTTCGGCTTCATCCTGGGTATCGGCCTGGTGCTGGCTCACTTCGGCTCCCTGGATTACGCCACCGTGTTTGCCAAGGCGCCGGAATTCGCCAACACCACCATCAATATCTGGGGTGCGGCCGACTGGTCCCTGATGACCGTGGTCTGTATCTGCCTGTTCATCGGCGCCATGGGTAAGTCTGCCCAGGTTCCCCTGCATGTGTGGCTGCCTGACTCCATGGAAGGCCCGACCCCCATTTCCGCCCTGATTCACGCGGCAACCATGGTGACGGCCGGTATCTTCATGGTGTCCCGCATGTCGCCCCTGTTCGAGATGTCCACCACGGCCCTGTCCTTCGTGCTGGTGATCGGTGCCATCACTGCCTTGTTCATGGGGTTCCTGGGCATCATCCAGAACGACATCAAGCGGGTGGTGGCTTATTCCACTCTCTCCCAGCTGGGGTACATGACCGTGGCCCTGGGGGCTTCCGCCTACTCCGTGGCCGTGTTCCACCTGATGACCCACGCTTTCTTCAAGGCTCTGCTGTTCCTGGGCGCCGGTTCGGTGATCATCGGCATGCACCACGATCAGGACATGCGCAACATGGGCGGCCTCTGGAAATACATGCCCTTCACCTGGATCACCAGCCTGCTGGGTTCCCTGGCCTTGATCGGCACGCCCTTCTTCGCCGGCTTCTACTCCAAGGATTCCATCATCGAAGCGGTGGCTGCCTCCCATATCCCGGGTGCCGGCTTTGCCTACTTCGCCGTGCTGGCCGGGGTCTTCGTGACGGCCTTCTACTCCTTCCGCATGTATTTCCTGGTGTTCCACGGGGAAGAGCGGTTCGGCAAGGCTCATCACGACGAGCATACGGGTGACCACGACGACGAGGAGGTGTCTCATGACCATCATCACGGTCTGGCCCCCGGGCAGAAGCCCCATGAGAGTCCCTGGGTGGTGACCCTGCCCCTGGTGCTGCTGGCCATTCCTTCCGTTCTGATCGGTTATGTGGCGATCGAGCCCCTGCTGTACGGCGGTTACTTCGAGGGCGTCATCCATATCGATAAGGTGGCCCATCCGGTCATGGAGGAACTGGCTCACGAATTCCACGGCCCCCTGGCCATGGTGGCCCATGCCTTCAAGACGGCGCCGTTCTGGCTGGCCTTGTCCGGCGTGGTGGTGGCCTGGTTCTTCTACATGAAGCGCCCTGACATTCCGGCTGCGATCCAGCGTCGCTTCTCCGGCATCAATGCCATCCTGGAAAACAAGTATTTCTTCGACAAGATCAACGAAACCGTCTTTGCCGGTGGCGCACGTCTCCTGGGACGCGGCCTGTGGCGGGGAGGGGACGTGGCGGTCATCGACGGTTTCATCGTCAATGGCTCTGCCAAGGTGGTTGGCTGGATGGCGGCAGTGGTCCGTTACTTCCAGACCGGCTATGTCTATCACTACGCTTTCACCATGATCATCGGCCTGTTGCTGCTGCTGACCCTTTGGGTTCGCGTCTAAGGTAGAACGGCAAGGAAAAACATGTCTTATCCCCTGCTTTCTCTCGCAATCTGGATTCCGATCTTTGCTGGCCTCCTCGTGCTGGCAACCGGTTCCGACCGCAACGCTCCCATGGCGCGCGTCATCGCCCTGTGTGGCGCGATTCTCGGCCTCCTGGTGACTTTCCCGCTCTACAGCGGCTTTGACAGCAGCACCAGTGCCATGCAGTTCGTGGAACTGGTGCCCTGGATTCCCCGCTTCAACATCAACTACCACCTGGGTGTGGACGGCATTTCCATGCTGTTCGTGATTCTCAACAGCTTCATCACCGTGATGGTGGTGCTGGCTGGCTGGCAGGTGGTGGAGAACAAGGTGGCCCAGTACAACGCGGCCTTCCTGATCATGTCCGGCCTCATGAACGGCATCTTCTCGGCCCTGGACGGGATGCTCTTCTATGTGTTCTTCGAGGCTTCCCTGATCCCCCTGTACCTGATCATCGGTGTCTGGGGCGGACCGAACCGGGTCTATGCGGCCATCAAGTTCTTCCTCTACACCTTGCTGGGTTCCCTGTTGTTCCTGGTGGCCCTGCTGTACCTGTTCATCCAGTCCGGCGGCTCTTTCTCCATCCTGGACTGGCATCAGCTGCCGATCGCCATGGGGGCCCAGATCTGGATCTTCCTGGCCTTCCTGATCGCTTTCGCGGTCAAGGTGCCCATGTTCCCGGTGCATACCTGGCTACCTGACGCCCACGTGGAAGCACCCACCGGCGGTTCCGTGGTGCTGGCGGCCATCGGTCTGAAGCTGGGGGCCTACGGCTTCCTGCGCTTCTCCCTGCCCATCGCCCCGGACGCTTCCCAGGAGCTGGCCGGCCTGGTCATCGCCCTGTCCCTGATCGCGGTGGTCTATATCGGTTTTGTGGCCCTGGTCCAGGCCGACATGAAGAAACTGGTGGCCTACTCCTCCATTTCCCACATGGGCTTCGTCACCCTGGGCTTCTTCATGTTCAGTGCCATGGGGATCGAAGGGGCCCTGGTGCAGATGATTTCCCACGGTTTCGTGTCCGGCGCCATGTTCCTCTGTATCGGCGTACTCTACGACCGCATGCACAGCCGCCAGATCGCCGATTACGGCGGTGTGGTCTCCGGCCTGCCGGCCACCTCCGGCTTCGTCGGCGAGTTCATGGTGATCATGGGAGCCGTGAAGTTCAACTTCTGGATCGCCTTTGCTGCCGCTTCCACCATGATCGTCGGCGCCGCCTATACCCTCTGGATGTACAAGCGGGTGATTTTCGGCGACGTGGCCAATGACCATGTGCGGGAACTGAACGACATCAATGGCCGGGAGTTCCTGATTCTTGCCCTGCTGGCGCTTTGTGTGCTTGGCATGGGTCTTTATCCGCAACCGTTTACGGAGGTGATGCATGCATCGGTCAATGACCTCCTCCGTCACGTTGCCATCACCAAGATTCAATAATCGGTAGCCGACATGTTCAACGATTTTGTCGCCCCCAGCCTGTACCCCGCAGCGCCGGAAATCTTCCTGCTCTTCATGGCATGCGTGATCCTGCTCGTGGATCTCGGAGTCAAGAGTCCCCGGCGTACCCTGACATTCGTGCTCACCCAGCTGACCCTGCTGGGCTGTGCGGCCATTACCCTGCTGACCAGCAATACCGAGGTGGTCTACACCTTCAGCGGTATGTTCGTCGATGACATGATGGCCGACCTGCTGAAGCTCCTGGTCTATGGCGCCGTGATGCTGGCCCTGTTCTATTCCCGCGAGTATATCCAGGACCGCCAGGCCATCCCCAAGGGCGAATACTTCGTCCTGGCCCTGCTGGCGACGCTGGGCATGCTGGTGATGATCTCGGCCAATCACTTCCTGACCCTGTACCTGGGCCTGGAAATGATGTCCCTGTCCCTGTATGCCATGGTGGCCCTCAATCGGGAGAGCGCCATCTCCACCGAGGCCGCCATGAAGTACTTCATCCTCGGCGCCCTGGCTTCCGGTCTGCTGCTGTACGGCATGTCCATGATCTATGGTGCCACGGGCTCCCTGGAGATCACCGAAGTGGGTGAGCGTCTGTACACCTACTCGGTGGACAAGAGCGTACTGGTGTTCGGCATCGTGTTCCTGGTGGCGGGTCTGGCTTTCAAGCTTGGGGTCGTGCCCTTCCACATGTGGGTTCCCGATGTGTACCACGGCGCCCCCACTTCCGTGACCCTGTTCATCGCCGCCGCCCCCAAGCTGGCTGCCTTTGCCATCGTGATGCGGCTTCTGGTGAGCGGTCTGATCACCCAGGCTGCCGACTGGCAGGGCATGTTGATCGTGCTGTCCGTACTGTCCATGGGTATCGGTAATCTGGTGGCCATCGCCCAGACCAACATCAAGCGCATGCTGGCCTATTCCGCCATTTCCCACATGGGCTTCATGCTCCTGGGTATCGTCACCGGCGTGGTGGGCGGTGATGCCCGCTTTGCCCTGAATGCCTACAGCTCTGCCATGTTCTACGTGGTGACCTATGTGCTCACCACCCTGGCGGGTTTCGGCCTGATCATGATGCTGACCCGGGCTGGCTTCGAATCCGACGAACTGGATGACTTCAAGGGCTTGAACAAGCGCAGCCCCTGGTTTGCCGCAATGATGATGTTCGTCATGCTGTCCATGGCCGGCATTCCCTTCTTCGTGGGCTTCTTCGCCAAGTTCTCCGTGCTGCAGGCGGTTGTGGCTGCTGGCTACTACTGGCTGGCCGTGGCCGCGGTGCGGGTCTCCTTGGTGGGGGCCTTTTACTACCTGCGTGTGGTCAAGCTCATGTATTTCGATGAGCCCAAGATTCAGGAGCCCATCGAAGGTCCCCTGTTCATCAAGGTGCTGGTTTCCGCCAACGGCTTGGCGGTGGCAGCTCTTGGCTTGTTCCCCCAGTTCCTCATGTCCTTGTGTGCCTACGCCTTGATGCGTTCCCTGACCTGAGCCGGCTGTAATTAAACAACGCCCCGCAACGCGGGGCGGTTTCATTTGAGGCGTCACCGTGTCTCTCCCCATTGATCCGCCAC
>JAJTBM010000222.1 GCA_021286885.1 Rhodocyclales bacterium | reverse complement strand
GCACGCCATTGTGCTTGGCCCAGTTGATGAAGTCGGCCACGATCAGGAAGTAGCCCGGAAAACCCATCTGGATGATGGTGTCGGTCTCGAACTTGAGCCGGTCTTCGTAGCGCTGGCGCTGTTCCTCCCGAGCGGCGGGGTCGGGGTAGAGCTCCACGAGCCGCTCCTCCAGCCCGCGCTTGGCCTCGGCCACCAGGAAGTCGTCGAGGGTCATGCCCTCCGGGGTCGGGAACAGGGGCAGGAAGTTCTTGCCCAGCTGCACCGAGAGCGAGCAGCGGCGGGCAATCTCAATGCTGTTTTCCAGGGCCTCGGGCAAATCGGCGAACAGGGCCGCCATTTCGGCCTGGGTCTTGAAATACTGTTCTTCGGTGAAGTCGCGGGGGCGGCGCTTGTCCGCCAGCACATGGCCCTGGGCGATACACACCCGGGCCTCATGGGCCTTGAAGTCTTCGGGGCGGGTGAACTGGATGGGGTGGGTGGCCACCACCGGCAGCGCAAGCCGGGCCGCAATCTGCAGGGCTTCGCGGATATACAGCTCGGTGCCCGGATGGCCGGCGCGCTGAAGTTCGATGTAGAAGGCTTCGGGGAAGCGCTGGGCCCAATCGGCAGCCAGCTTTTCGGCCAGGGCCGGGTTGCCGTTGGCAATCGCCTGACCCACATCCCCGTCCTTGGCCCCCGAGAGGCACAGCAGCCCGTCAGTCTGATCACCGCCCAGCCATTCCCGGCGCAGCTCGGCCCGGCCCCGGTACTGGTTGTCCACGTAGGCCCGGGTGAGCAGCTCGCACAGCTGGCCATAGCCGTGCCGGTCGCGGCAGATCAGCAGCACGCGGCTGGGCTTGTCCCGCTCGACCTCGTTGGTGATCCAGCAATCCGCCGCGATGATGGGCTTGATGCCCTTGCCCCGGGCGGATTTGTAGAACTTGACCATCCCGAACAGGTTGGCCAGATCGGAGATACCCAGGGCCGGCATGCCGTCGGCGATGGCCCGGGCAACGGCGTGATCCACCTGCACGATCCCGTCGGAGATCGAGTACTCGGTGTGCAGGCGCAGGTGGATGAAGCGGGGGGTGTGGGGAGCGTGGGATTCAGACATCCCGGGATTTTACCCGCCCACCGGGCTGCGGTTCACCCCCCTTGCAGGATTTCAGGGGGCACCGATCAGCGGCCCGAGCTCAGGACTTGCGCGCTCGAGCGGCGGAGGCCTGCAGACGGATCTGAAGCAGAATCTGTTCGGCCTGGGCCTGCAAGGCATTGGCCTGATCGATCCAGGCCGTGTCGTGGGTTTGCACCGCCTGGGCCAGCGCCTTCACGGCATCCCGGCGGGCCGAGGCGTAGCGGATCAGCTCCTGCTGCTCCCAGGCCCGCTCCGGGCTGGGCTGGGCCCACGATAGCTGAGTAACCTGGCGCTCCCACTCCGGCAGCAAGTCTTGCTCCAGCCGTTCGAGGGCCGCCCCATCGCTCAGACGATGCTCACGCAAGGCCATCACCACCTGTTGCTGCTCCTGGAGCAAGGCGGGCTCCACCTGGCTAAAGCGCAGCAGCACCCGCTCGAACGCATCTTGCTGGCGCGCCTGCAAACGGGGCTCGGGCAGTTCGGGCGTCTGCCCCCACAAGCCCAGCCCCAGCCCCAGGCTGAGCACCAGCGCCAACCAATTGCGCGGACGCCCCCAGCGCACGGGTCGGGCGGAAGTCAGCGGCGTGGCCAGCCCCGCGCCCAGCACACAGCCCCCCAGCAGCCCCCCCAGGTGAGCGGCATTGTCGATGCCCGGCACGGCGAAGCCCATCACCAGGGAGTAGCCAATAAACCCGACTACTGCAGTCCGCATTTCCTGAAAGACACTGGCAGGCAAATGGCTGCGCAAGACCAGCAGATAGGCCCGCGCGGCGCCATACACACCAAAAATCGCTCCGGAGGCCCCAACCCCCACCACGCCCGGATGCCACCACAGACTGGCCAAGCTGCCCAGCAACCCGGCCCCCAGATAGATCAGGCCAAAGCCCAAGCGACCAAACAGCCGCTCCACCACCTGCCCGGCTTGGTACAGGGCCCACATATTGAAGCCCAGATGCAGCAGCCCCCCGTGCAGGAACAAGGCGGTGAGCAGACGCCAGGGCTGGCCATGCTGCACCAGGGGCGCAAAATTCCCCCCCAAGGGAATCAGGATCGAGGAAGGAATATTCCAGAACGCAGGGCCATTTCGATGCAGAACACACCTGCACACAGCAGCACCATGCCCAGGGTCAGGCTGGCCCGGGGCACCCGTTCGTGGAGCCGGTCAAGGAAGGCGTTATGAGTTTCAGATGAGTTCAAGGAAAGAATGCCAGGGGGAAAACGCCCGCCGATTATAGCGCCCTCCCCGGCCAGGGCTCTGGACACAAAAAGCCAAGACTTTGCCCACCCCCACTGTCTATGATCAGGAAACCTGCGCCCATCCGGAGCAGCCCCCACGTATACCCACCGCCCCTGCCCTCGCCCACCCCATGAAAATCACCCTGGATGCGCTTCAGATGCTGGATGCCATTGCCACGGGCGGCAGCTTTGCCGCCGCTGCCGACAGCCTGCACCGGGTTCCCTCCGCCGTTACCCATGCGGTGCATAAGCTGGAAGATGACCTGGGCTATCCCCTGTTTGAGCGGGCCGGACGGCGCGCCCGGCTGACTACGGCTGGGCGGATGCTGCTGGAAGAGGGGCGATCCTTGCTGATGGCCGCCAGCACCCTGGAGGCCCGGGTGCACCAGATGGCCACAGGACACGAACGCGAGCTGACCCTGGGGGTGGATAGCCTGCTGGATCCAGCCGCTCTGCTCCCGCTGCTGGAGGCGTTTTACAGGGCGCATCCAGCGAGCCACCTGAACCTGATCCGCATCACACCCGACGAGCGTTGGGATGCCCTGGAACGGCGCCAGGCCGATCTGCTCATTGGTATGCCCGGCGAAGCGAGCCCAGGGGGCGGGCTTGCCAGTCTGCCCCTGGGCACCCTGCACTTTGCCTGCTGTGTGGCCCCCCAGCACCCTTTGGCCCAGGCCGCCCAAGACCGGCCTCTGCCCGCCCATGCCCTGCACCCCCACCGGGCGATTCTGCACCAACCGGGCACACGTCGCCCGCCGCAGCTTGCCCCCCACCCCCATCTGCACGTCCCTGATCTGAACACCTTATGTGCGGCAGTTCTTGCCGGGCTGGGCTACGGCATCTTGCCTGCGCCCATGGCGGAGGCGGAGCTGCGTGCAGGTCGGCTCCGCATTCTGGCCCTGACGCCGCCACCACCGCCGGTCCCCCTGCACCTGATCTGGCGCGAGCAACATCCAGGGCGGGGGCTGGCATGGCTTGTGCAACAACTGCAACACCCCACTTGGCGCCAGCAATTGTTCGGGGAACTATTCAACAATACTGGCGGTATAAGCTCATTGGGATAAAATGAAAAAATACTTCAGGACTACGCCCAAGGCATCATGAACCACGTGCTCAAGCACATTGAGTCCATCACGCGGCAGCGGGATCGCAGCATGCTGGATTTGGGTATTGTGTCGGCCCTCTACGAGCTACTAAAGGCCACAGAGGTCAATTTGTACCAAACCCGCCCCGATGCGCCCCCCCGCTTCCAGCACATGGCACACATGGGCTCCAACGGCGTGCACTACGCCCAAAGCGAGCTGGAGACCAGCCCCCATAGCCACACAGCCCAGCACCGCCCCGACCTCCAGACCTGTTACGACGACTGTCTGCTGGTGTTTCAGCATCGCCCCCAGGATCAGCGCTTTGTGTATTGCTTCCCGGTAATCCAGGAGCGACGCGTCGCCAGCATCCTGGAACTGATACGCGACACCCCGCTCACTGAAGACGAACGGGGCACCGCCGAAGGCTTTCTGGCGCTGTACCGAAACTTTGTGGGGCTGCTCGACTACAGCGAGCGCGACACCCTGACCGGACTACTCAATCGGCGCACCTTTGAACAGCACGCAGAACGCATCCTGCGCAGCCTCTCGCACATTTCCCCCCACACCCCCAACCACGGTTTCCACGCCCGTCGCCACGGCGAGCGCAACGAAGGCGCCTACTGGCTGGCGGTACTGGACGTAGATCACTTCAAGCGGGTAAACGACCAGTTCGGCCACCTCTACGGAGACGAAGTACTACTCCAGATTGCCCGACTGATGCGCGACAGTTTCCGGCACGAAGACCGGCTCTTCCGGTTTGGGGGCGAAGAGTTTATCGTCCTGCTGCGCGCCCAGACCGAAGCCCAGCTCTGCACCGCCCTGGAACGCTTCCGGCATGCCGTGGCCACCTATCGCTTTGAACAGATCGGGCAGATGACCGTCAGTATCGGCTATACCGCCATCCAGCCTGACGACAGCATCGGCGCCATCATCCGCCGGGCCGATGAGGCGCTCTACGCTGCCAAGCATCTGGGACGCAACCAGACGCGCAGCTTCGAACATCTACCCGGCAACGCGCCTTCTGCCCCACGGCCTATCGTCGAACTCGCCGCCCAGGCCTGAAAGCTCGACAGCCCGGCGTGCGCCTCGCCCGTCTCCCTCTGAGACAAAAACCTCTTAGCGGGCTGCCGCCTGGGCGGGCAAATCCTTGAGCGCCTGGCGACGCTCGCCTTCTGCCGCGAAGATCAAACCCTTCTGCTCATCGCTCAGGGGCTGCCGCAAGCTCTGCTCCAGGGCGCTATAAATCCGGGCCAAACGATCGGTAATACGCCCCTTGGCCGGAATCGCGGCAAGCACCTGTTCCCGGCTGGCCCCCGTAATGCTCATGACTTTCTGGACAAAGGTTTCTTCGACACGCCGGGTTTCGGCCTGCAGATAGGCCGCTTGAACCGGATTGAGCAATGGGGGAGGAACATTGGCCGGAGCCGCCTGGGCCACCAGGGCAGCGACGCCCAACAGGGCAGCAAGGCCAGTACGCAAAACAGTTAGCGACATGATCAGGGTAAGCGCGTAAGGTCAAATCTGTGAGCAGTGGGCAGACACGCACGGCAGCTCTCGAAGGCGCTCAGGGTGCGGCCTGCCTGAAACCGGATGCACCCCCACTCGCTAGGGCACACGCGGCACCACGCCAGGAGGGGCTGCGGTAGACGCGCACAAAAGACCTCGGGCATGGATCCGGAATTGTACCGGAGCCATGCCCGAGGGAGTCTGACAGTTGCGTGTCGAATGCCACCCGGGTGAGTTCAAAACCTCCGGGGGGGCAGGGTCACGCCACAATCATCGTGCAGCAAACATCGATCAGACTGATCAGACCGGGTGGGACTCCCGTTCTTCCAGCGCATCCACCACCGCCAGGGCGGTGATGTTCACCAGCCGACGCACGGAGGCGGACGGGGTCAGGATGTGCACTGCGCGGGAGGTCCCCAGCAGGATGGGGCCCACCGACACGCCATCACCGTTGGCCACCTTGAGCAGGTTGAAGGCAATGTTGGCGGCGTCCAGGTTGGGCATCACCAGCAGGTTGGCTTCGCCGTGGAGGGTCGAATCCGGG
>JAJTBM010000221.1 GCA_021286885.1 Rhodocyclales bacterium | reverse complement strand
TAAATGGAAATTCAATCCCTCCTGCATTGAAGGATGTGAAGCCTGCCGATGGGGTTTGCCGTAAGGAGGATTTTACAAGTGCGGCAGCTCAGGATGTGTTTGGAATGTTAAAGCCAGATCTAGGGTGCTCCATGTCAGCAGGCGATGTGGGGGCAAGGTTGAGTGATCCGAGACTGGCTGTGATGGATTTACGTCACGCATCTGAGTATGAAAAATTTCACATTGAAAATGCCTTGAGTGTCGACTTGGTTGCCTTGTTGAGCAAGCCTTATTGGCGAAACAAGTCGGTGCTATTGGTAGGTGACGGAAAGTTTGATCACGATATTTATTTGAGCTGTACTCGGCTCAAGCAGGCAGGCTATAAACAGGTGCATGTGCTGAGTGGTGGGATGTTGGCATGGTTGGAGCAAAATATGCCTGTTGTAGGTAGACCTCTGTCTTTGCAGCAGCAAGCCCATTTGAATGATTACGAGTTTTGGCGGATAACGCGGAATGAAGGGGTTTTAGTCTTGCTAGATAAGACGATCACTGGATTTCAGCAAGAATTTCCCCAAGCCTTGGTTTTGCCCCAGATTACGCCTGAAGCCTTACGCAGCATCCTTGATAAGAAGCGCAAGATGCTTAAGGGGCAAAGGTTTGTTTCTGTGGTTCTAGTTCTTCGTTCTGAACTCGGTGATGAGTCATTGCGCATATTGCAACAGGCTGTGGCACCAGAAAGCTTGCTTGTATATGCTCAAGGTCTGGATTTATATAAAAAGCAAGTGAGCACGCAAAAGGCGGTATGGGCTGCTCATGCCAAAGGTCCAAAGCAGTTAGGTTGTGGGTTGTAAAGCGTGTCGAGGCGCCAGTTTTTGGGTTATGCATTTGCAAGCGTTTTGTGTGGCGGATCATTAAGTTGGGGGGGTGTGAAAGCCTCTGGAGGAGTGCGCCGTCGTTTACGTTTTTCCCTGACCTTGAGTAATCCTCGTGGTGATACGCTCGGTGTACAGCGCCTTTGGTATTACCTGCCTGTGACTAGATTGGGGGGGCAGCAGTTGGTGGATACTCAGGTTTCAATGGCGTATCGTATTCATACGGATGCCTTGGGTCAAAATATTCTCGAATTGGTTTTTGAAAATATCCCGCCCTTCGCACAAAAACTGGTGACGGTTACGGCTGAAGTGGAGATTGCGCCGCCACCAATGCACGCATTGCAGGAGTCCCCTGCAGTCTGGCTGCAGGCTGAGCGATTTGTAGAAGTTGATGCTTTAGAAATTCAGGAGTTGGCGGCTAGTTTGCACCGCCCCACAGTGGTAGAGACTGCGGAACAGATTTATTTGTGGGTCAAAAATAATCTGAATTATGCAGGTTATATTGCCGATGATTTGGGGGCCTTGCAGGCTTTGCGGACCCGCAGTGGGGATTGTACCGAGTATGCCTCACTGGTAGTTGCGTTGGCTCGGGCAAATAAAATCTGCGCACGTATGGTGGGTGGTTACGTGGTGGATCGTGATGCCATTATCCGTCCTCAGGATTATCATAACTGGGCCGAACTGTATGTGAATGGACGTTGGGTATTGGTGGATGCCCAAAAAGAAAACTGGATTGATGTCTTTAATTTACAATACGTGCTTGTGCGTGTATATGGAGGTGAAAAATCTCCTAGCAATGTGTATGTGCATCGTTACCGAATTGAGGGAGGGGGGGTGCTTGGTTTGTAATAAGGCTTCGCTTTTAAAGCTCACTCCTGATTTGAGGGCGCAGTCCAGACGCCCCCGTGCTAGAGCTAAAAAAACAGCCCCCTGTCATGAATGCACCGGCGCTTCAAAAGACCCCGGAACGGGGCCGTTCAAGCCTTAGCGGACGTAAATGGTGGTGCTCCAGTAGCCGTAGGGGTATCCAATCGAATAGGCGCCAACCGTGAATATGCCGCTGCTTTGATTGTAGAAATCGTATTGATACAGCCAGCCGGTGACGGTTTCGCCGACATTACAGTAATGCAGGAAAGTGGGGGTGCCGCACAAGGTGCGCCTATAGGCAGGGCCGGTGACTCCATTCAGGGTGGCTGTGGTTGGATTCCCATAGCCATATTGGAGCACAAAGACCTGGATCGGGTTGCCGCCGTGGTCATTTCGGGTGATCCCACCGGTATATAGGGTCGGGTATTCCGTCCCGCCCAGGCGGGATTGAACGGCGTAAATTCGGAATTCAGAAATGCCAGGCGCAGCACCCTGAATGCCCATTTTCCCTTCTGCGGTACTGACTACGGGGTTGATGGCCAGTTTGCTCAGGTCCAGAGGAGAGCCGCCAGCCATCAGAGGCTGACGCTCGTGCTCGGGGATGCGTTTCACCACCCCGGCTTCAATGTCGGCAGCAAAGCTGCTATGGCAGGTCAGCAGGGTTGCAGCAGTCAGGGCCAGTTTCACCAGTTTTGCGTTTTTCATCGTTCTTTCCTTGTTGGTTAATGCCGTGTGAGTTGGCGTTAAAAACCTACGGTGAACGAAAAAATATGTCAAAGAGATTCTTCTGGAAAGGCTGTTTTTTGGCTGTGCGGGGGTTTCGGATTTGAATGGATTTGTGCTTTATTTGTTTTTTTATTTATGGATGGGGCGAGTGTGGCCCAGCTTTGAATTTATCGGGGCGTGAAGGTGGTTGATAAAAACGAAGTTAATGCCAATTGCGCACAAAATAGCCTTTGTTGGTAATTTTAAGAATTCAGGCAGTGCCACGGAGGGCAGGGCCTGTCTCTCGAGCGGGCCCTGCGGTGAGAGGATCAGCCCAGCGCTTTCCCGTCTGCCCGTACCGTGACCTTCCCGTCGGCGCTGAAGCCCAGTTCAATCGCGCTGCTCCGGCTACCCGGGGCGAACAGGTAGCTGTAGCGGGCGAACACGGCGGCGGCTTCGGTTTCGGTTTTGGCCTGGCTGAGGGCTTCGGTGTAGGGGGCGAGCTTTTCCAGATCGGCGAACTGGGAGGAAAGCCCGTTGAGGGCGTTCAGTTCGTGGTCGAGTACGCTGTCTTGGGCCAGGGCGGCCTTGAATTGCTGGGCGTAGGGGTAGTCGGCGGGGAGTTCCATCTGTCCGTCGGCGCCGTAGCGGATGCTGGCGGGGGCGCTGGGGATGTTGTTGGCGGCCAGGAAGCGCCCCATGTGGGCATCCACGCTCTTGCCCAGGGCCTGGATGTTGGCGGCGGTGGGGAGCAGCAGGGGCTGGTCGGGGCGGAAGTTGCCCGGTTTGAAGTAGCTGTCCATATCCAGGGTCAGGGTACCCTGGTCGGTGCCAAAGCTTTGGCTTGTGTCTGAGGCCGCGCTGGCGTTGGGGCTTTGCTGGGCGGTGCCCAGGGCGGCAGCAAAACCGGCAGATTTTGCCGGTGTGCTGAGGGTGTTGCCGGTGTAGGTGGTGCTGAACAAGCTGTTGCCGGTACTGTTGATCTGCATGATGGGGCCTCCTGGGGGTGGAAGCCCGCTTCATGCAATTGGCGTACCTGGGTTGTCTGCGGCCTGCTGCTGCTCAGCGAAATTCAAACAGCTCTTTATGAAACGCGTGGGCGGGCAGCAGGCCGCTGTGCACCAGATCCTGCTCCAGCTGGCGTCCCCAGCCCAGGGGGCCGCAGAACCACAGGCTGGCGCCCGGCCTCAGGCGGCGGCTGAGTTCCAGGGTGGGGAGGGGGCCGGCCTGGGTGGTGTCGCGCTGGTGCAGGCGCACGCCGGCGGCCTGGCACAGGTTGGCCAGCTCGTGGGTGAAGCTCGGGGGCGTCGCCTGGGCGGTGCTGTAGAACAGATCCACCGGGGCCTGGCTGCCCCCTAGGGCGGCCAGTTCCTGGAGCCGGGCGATGAAGGGGGTGATCCCGATCCCGCCGGCCACCCACACTTGGGGCGCCGGTTTGGCGCAGGCGGCGAAGGTGAAGCCGCCATACGGGCCTTCCACCCGCAGGTGCTGGCCGGGGCTGAGGCGCTGGGGCAGGCTGCGGGTGTAGTCGCCCAGGGCCTTGATGGCGAGGCGCAGGCGGCCATCCTGGAGGCTCCAGCTGCTGGCCAGGGTGAAGGGATGGGCGCCTTCGCCCGGGTGACCAAAATCCACCAGCACGCATTGGCCGGCCTTGTGACCGGGCCAGGGGGTGGTGGGGCGGCAGTAGAGCTCCAGCACGCCGTCCGGGTGCAGGGTGCTGCTGTCCAGGGTGCAGGCCACCTGCCGGCTGCGCCCGATGCGCCCGGCCAGGGCGATCAGCCCGGCTACACAGCCCCCGGCAGCGAGGGCGGCGGTGAGGTAGGCGAGGGGCTGCTCCCAGTAGGTCTTGGGCATCAGCATCAGGCCGTGATAGACGCCGGCCATGAAGGCGAGGGGAAACAGCTTGTGCAGCCAGCGGAAGTGGCGGTAGGGAATGCGCCGGATCAGGGCCACCAGCACCAGGGCGAACACGATGTAGCCGGCCCATTCGCCGATGTCCTTGGCCAGATCCATCCACATATTGGCATCACCCCGGGGGCCACGGGGGCCCCGGAACGGGCGTTCGATGAGGCCGGCCTTGGCCAGATTCTTGGGCAGCCATTCCAGCAGCCAGTGGGTGAACACCAGCACGCCAGCGCCGATGCCCAGGTTTTTGTGGAGTCGGTAGAGCCGGTCCAGCCCGCCGCAGGCTTTTTCGAGGCCGGCGGGGCGCAGGGCGAGCAGCATGCCGGCGCTCATCCACCACAGCAGCACGGTGCCGCTCAGCAGGATCAGGGCCCGGCGCCAGTCCCACCAGGTTTTGGCGGATTCGGCGATGCCGGGCAGGGTGAAGACCGCCCACAGCGCCAGGGGCAGGGCGCTCAGGGTGAGTAGGGCGGTGGTGGGCTTGCGCAGCAGGGGTTGCTGCACGCGTTGAGCGGTTTTGCTCATGCTTCAGGGCTCCTGGGGTGCGGCGGATGCCGGCGGGGTGTGCTCCAGGTCGCCGCCGCCCAGCACCTTGTAGAGGGTGACGGCGTTGCTGGCGGCGGTGAGGCGCAGGCTCACCAGGTTTTGGCGGGCGGTGTAGAGGGTGCGCTGGGCGTCCAGGGCGCTCAGGTAGCTGTCTACGCCCTTTTGGTAGCGGGCGTCCGATAGCCGGTAGCTGGCGGCGGCGGCATCCACCAGCTTTTGCTGGGCGTTCAGCCGGGTATCCAGGCTGGCCCGGGTGGCGAGGGCGTCGGCGACTTCCTTGAAAGCGCTTTGCACCGCTTTTTCGTAGGCCGCCAGAGAGCTGTCCCGGCTCGCGGTGGCGGCGTCCAGGCTGGCCTGATTGCTGCCGGCGTTGAAGATGGGCAGGCTGATCTGGGGCACGAAAGTCCAGGCGCCGGTGCCCGCCTTGAACAGGCCGTTGAGGCTGGTGCTGGCGGTGCCCGCCGTGGCGGTGAGGCTGATGCTCGGGTAGAAGGCGGCCCGGGCGGCGCCGATGTTGGCGTTGGCGGCCTTGAGCTGGTGCTCGGCGGCGAGCACGTCGGGGCGCTCCTGCAGGATGCTGGAGGGCAGCCCGGCGGGCAGGGGGCGCACCACCGTCACGCTGTCCAGCCCGGCGGGGG
>JAJTBM010000220.1 GCA_021286885.1 Rhodocyclales bacterium | reverse complement strand
GTTGCACACCTTCTTGGCCGGGCAGCCCATGTTGATGTCGATGATCTGGGCGCCGTTGTCCACGTTGTGGCGGGCGGCCTCGGCCATCATGGCCGGGTCGGCCCCGGCGATCTGCACGGAAATGGGCTCCACTTCCCCGTCGTGATTGGCCCGGCGTATGGTCTTGGCGCTGCCGTACAGGAGCGAGTTGGACGTAACCATCTCGGACACGGCCAGACCCGCGCCCAGCTGCTTGCAGAGCTGCCGGAAAGGCCGGTCGGTAACGCCCGCCATGGGGGCGACGAACAGGTTGTTGCGCAGGGTGAAGCCGCAGAATTCCATCAGGATGGCGCCGGTGATGCAGGTGGGGAAGGGGGCGGATTGTACCCCAGCGGGCGCCTAAAAAATAGTCAGAAACCCTTCAAGCAGAAAACCCCGTTTGAACCCCCAAGACCCGGATAACACCGGAGGAAGCCCCTGCCCCGGGGCGGCGACCCACCCCGGCTATCGGGTCAGGCGGGCTTGCCTGGCCCGATAGCCACAGGGGCGAGGATTAGGTTTAGTCCCGGTAGCTGACCCGCTCGAAGTCCGCCCCGGACTGCAAGCGCCCCACCAGCCGCAGGCGCCGGCTGCTGCCGTCGTAGAGCTCCAGCGTCTGCTCCCCCTGGGTCTGGTAGAGCCCCACGGGCAGGACCAGGCTGGGGGGAGCCCCCAGAGCCTCCATGCCCGGCAGCAGGAAGGCGCGCTGGAAGAAGGCCTGGCGCCCCTGGGAGCGGACGGCCACGGCCCGGGGCCTGCCGGGCAGCAGGGTCAGCCCCACCATCAGGCTGCCGTCCTGGCACTGGATCAGCCACTGGACCTGGGCCAGGAGGAAATCGCAGCCATCGTGGGGGCGCAGGGTCAGCAACTGGCCGTGGGCCACCTTGGCGAAGGGCGGCTGCAGCAGCAGGCGGAAGCCGGTGGGGGAATGATCCAGCAGGAGCCCCGCATGGGCCGGGGCCAGCTCCTGGTCCCAGAGCAGGAAATCGATGTCTTCCCGATTCCAGTTCACCCCGCCATCCGCCCTGATCAGGGCATGAATCTGCTGCAGCCCCATGCCCACTTCGACCACCCCCGAATCCATGGAGCGGGGAAAGCGGCGCCCCAGGGGGCGCGGGAACCAGGCCTTGAGCAGGTGATGACGCAGGGTTTCCAGGCGCTGCCGGTCCAGCTCTCCCAGCCCCGGGGGCAGCAAGGCCGGGTCCCGGCCGCTCTGCTTGAGCTGGCAGATGAGCTCGGTGCATTCCAGGACCCGATAGCGCCCGGCCTCACCCTCCAGCTCGGACAGGAACTGCAAGGGCAGATCCGCCTGCAGATCCACCAGGGCATGGGGCAAGCCGCCCTGATCGGCCCCCAGGGGCTGCAGACTCACCAGGGGCGCCCAGTGGTCGGCCAGCATCCAGATCAGGTTGAAATCCCCCAGGCTGCGCCCGTAGGGACTGGCCAGATCCAGCAGCAGCAGGGTCACATAGGCATCGATGCAGCGCTGGCTGCGCCCTTCGATCTCCGCCAGGGGCTTTTCCACCCGGGCTTCGGCCACGCCCAGGGCCTCGGCCCGGGCATAGAAGTCATTGGCCTGGCGCCAGAATCCTTCGGGCAGCTGGCGCCGGGCCAGGAAGTGGTCCCGGCCACAGAGGGCCAGGTAATGCAGGCAGCGGTGCAGGAGGCTGGCCACCCGTTCTTCCTGCAGCCGGGAATCCAGCTGCTCCCCGAGCACCCGACCGAGACAGGCGCCATAGGCATCCACCACCTTCTGCCAGATGCCGGAACCGCGCCGGAAGTGGGTTTCTTCATCCTCGTTGAGCTGCAGGGCCTTGCCCTGATAGAGCCTGGCCTGGGCTTCGCGCACGAAATACAGGGGTTCGGCCGCATGTTCGAGGAGCACGAACAGGGGTTCGGCCCCCAGTTCGGAATGCAGCAGGCCATCCAGGAATCCATGCAGCAGCTCCTCGGCCCGGGGCGGGTCCCCCAGGGGCAGCTGCGCCAGGAAATCCAGGCCCTCGTCCAGGTCGCTGAACAGAGGATCTCCCGGGGGGGTATCGATGGCAGGCAGGGCTTGGAGCATGGTGTCGGCGGGTGCAAACCCGGGGAGCAGGAATGGACCGATGCTAAACCCATGCAAAGCGACTATGCAATATGGCTTTCTGCCTATGCACCAGGCCCCAGGCCGGATTCAGGGCCAGGCCCGGGCGCCCCAGATCATGCGCCGGGCCACGAAATCCCGGGCCGGCGGCAGCAGGTCCAGGGCCAGCAATCCCAGCCCCCGGACCCAGCGCAGGGGCGGCAGGTTGTTGGAGAACAGGCGCACCACCTGGTCGGTAAAGAAGGCGCCACCGCTCCGGTCCAACCTGCGGCTGGCGGCATAGGCGGCCAGGGCGGGCGCGGCACCGGGATCGTCGCCCCCGGCGAACAGGCATTCAGCCAGCTGCCAGGCGTCCCGCAGGCCCAGATTGAAACCCTGGCCGGACACCGGGTGCAGGGTCTGGGCGGTGTTGCCGATCCAGACTTCGCGGCCCTGGATCAGCTCGCGCCGCTGGCGCAGGGCCAGGGGAAAACGGTCGCGCCGCCCCACGGCGGTGAAACCGAAGCGGCTGCCGAACTGCTGCGCCAGGGCCTGGAGGAAGGCCCCGTCATCCAGGGCCATCAGGGCATCCGCCTTGGCGGGGGGCACGGTGAACACCACCGAGAAGCCCTGCTCCAGGGGCAACAGGGCCAGGGGGCCGTCCGGGGTGAAGCGTTCCCAGGCCCGGTGGCCATGGGGCTGGTCCGGAATGGCATCGCAGATGATGGCCTGCTGGCCGTAATCATCCACCTGCACGCCGGGGTCATCCCCGGGGGTGCCCTCCGCATGGACCACCAGCCGGGCGCGGATGCGCCGGGTCTGCCCCTGGCGCTCCAGGGTCGCCACAGCTCCGTCGGCCTCGGGCTCCAGGCTGACCAGCCCCGTTTCGTCCAGGCATGCACAGGCGGGCAGTTCCCCCACCCCGACCTGCAGGCGGGCGGCCAGGTCCTTGTAGCGCACCACGTAACCCAGGGCCGGCAGGCCGTATTCGGCCCGGTCCATCAGGGTGCGGCCAAAGCCGCCTTTCTGAGAAACATGGATGGTTTCGATGGGCGTGGCGGCCCGGGCCGGCCAGGCGTCCAGGGTTTCCAGCAGCTGGCGCGCCCCGTGGGACAGGGCCAGGGCCCGGGGGTCGGCGGCCTGGGCGGCCAGGGGCCGCTTGTCCACCAGGGTCACCCGCCAGGGGCTGTCCCGGAGCGCCAGGGCCAGGGTGGCCCCCACGGGGCCGGCGCCGATGATCAGGATGTCCGTCTGTTCCAGTTCAGGCATGGGCCATGACCTCCTCGATTTCCGCCACCGTCTTCGGGGCGCTGGTATAAACCCGGCAGCCCTCGGGAGTGACGATCACGTCGTCCTCGATGCGGATGCCGATGCCGTGCAGGTGTTCCGGCACCTCGGCCCCGGGGCGGATGTAGAGCCCCGGCTCCACGGTCAGCACCATGCCCGGGGCCAGGGGCATCCAGTCCTCGCCGGACTTGTATTCCCCCGCGTCGTGCACATCCAGCCCCAGCCAGTGGCCGGTGCGGTGCATGTAGAAGCGCTTGTAGGCGCCGGATTCGATGATCCCGTCCACGCTGCCCGTGAGGAGCTGCAGGTCCACCATGCCCTGCACCAGCACCCGCACCGCCGCATCATGGGGCGCCATGAACCCGGCCCCGGGCCGGGTGGCGGCGATGGCGGCGGCCTGGGCCGCCAGGACGATCTCGTAGCAATCCTTCTGGGCCGCGCTAAAGCGGCCATTGACCGGGAAGGTGCGGGTGATGTCGGCGGCGTAGCCCTCCAGCTCGCAGCCCGCGTCGATCAGCACCAGACTGCCGTCGGCGAGCAGCTTGTCGTTCTCCACGTAATGGAGGATGCAGGCGTGGGCGCCGCCAGCGACGATGGGGTTGTAGGCGTGGGCGGAGGCGCCCCGACGGCGGAATTCATAGGTGAGCTCGGCTTCCAGCTCGTACTCGGCCAGGCCCGGCCGGCAGGCGGCCATGGCCCGGGCATGGCCGGCGGAGGCGATGTCGGCGGCCCGCTGCATGACCTCCAGCTCCGCCTCGTCCTTGGTGAGGCGCATGGCGTCGAGGACCTGGCGCAGGTCATGGATGGCCGTGGGCGGCCGCTTGCCGGCCCGGGCCTGGCTGCGCACCGCGTTCAAGGCTTGGCCGATGCGGGCGTCCCAGTCCGGATCATGGCCCAGAGCGTGCCAGAGGGCGGGACGGTCGGCCATCAGTTGCGGCAGCTTCTCCTCCAGGCTGGTGATGGGCCAGGCTTCGTCGAAGCCGAAGGCCAGCCGCGCCGCCTCGGGGCCATAACGGAAGCCATCCCAGATTTCCCGCTCCTCGTCCTTCTCCCGGCAGAACAGGATGGACCTGCCGCCCGCCAGCACCAGCACCGCCTCGGGCTCGGGAAAGCCGGTCAGGTACCAGAAGTAGGAGTCGAACCGGTAAGGGTGGTGGGTATCCCGGTTACGCACCTGCTCCGGGGCCGTAGGAATGAGGGCGATGCCATCACCTACCTGCGCCAGGAGGCGTTGGCGGCGGGCAAAAAAATGGGCGTGTGTCATGAAGTTTTGTGGTCCGCAGCGTGTTCTTGCTCGGACGTGACAGGCGTTGAAATTTGATCGGGTTGCAACAACTCAAGCACTCCGTTTTGACTGATGACCAGCGCCGTGGCTGTTTGGCGGGCAATTTCCCGGGCGCGCAGCGCGGCGCGCTGCATCGCACCAACGGAAAGACGCAGGTCTTCATCCAGGGCAGTTTCAATCGAGGCTCGGTTCATGGGGTTTTTTCGCTCCAATCCAGCAGGGTGGGAGTCAAGCCGCTGTTATCGTAAAGCATCCAGGCATCGACCCGAGGCGCGTAATGGTGATGAAAGTTTTCCAGGCCGGCGTGATAGCGACGACGGATCACCGGCTCGGGAATATGGTGCCCACCCTGGCGAACCCGTTGCGCAACCCGGGCGACAGCCTCCTCCGGACTCTCGAGACGCAGGAATATGAGCTTGACGCGATAGCCTGCCGCCTGCCAGGCGCTGATGTAACGCAAGTAAACGCGCCCCGACAGGGTGGTTTCAAAGGCAAAGCTTGCCCGCGCCGCAAAATGGCGGGCCAGCTCCTGCAGCATCAGGCGGGCCGCCGGCAGGGCTGCAGATTCGGGAGAAAAAGGGGCAAGCCCTGCTGCAATCAAGTCTGCATTGACGAAAACAGGGCAGCTGGCCTCATTGGGCAAAAACTCCCGGGCAAAAGTCGTTTTCCCCGCCCCGTTTGGCCCGGCAATGATCAGGACTCGTGGCGCCCGGCTCACCGCGCACACACCGAAAACCTCCGCAGAGGTGCCGCTCCGCAGACAACATCCACCTGGCGCCGGCTCGAGGAAATCATTTTGAAAGTAAAAGCAGCTCTTGATCGAGCTCCCTCAGCCGTTCCGGCGTACCCACATCCACCCAGCGGCCCCCGTGC